>SXOW01000190.1 GCA_005778315.1 Acidobacteriota bacterium | reverse complement strand
GAGCAGCACCTCGGCGCGCTGCGGCACCGAGTACTCGATGACCGCGTAGAACGTATCGCCCCGCACCGCCTCAACCGTGCCGTTCTCAAACGGGCTGACGCCGATGGTGCGGATGGCGCCGAGCTGCGACGGCGCGCCGTTGCCTGACACATCGGTGCCGCCTCGGCGGAAGCGCAGCACGTCGCCCCACTTCACCGCCAACGACCCGTATTCCTGCTCGACCTCGGCGGCCACGGTGTCCAAGGCCGCCATGGCCATGGCCGGGTCCTTGAAGCCCCGCGGCGTGTCGAGCGGGCGCCTGTCGTCGGTGGGCACCTTGAAGCCGCCGATGTTCTCGAACGACGACCCCGCGGCCGTCATGAACTTGTAGAAGAGCAGCATCCCGTCGCTGTCCGCTTCGCTCTGCCGATCCCACGTCGCCAGCACGTCGGCAGCGCGTTTGTCGCGGGCGGTGCCCCGCGCCTTCGCCGTGGCCACGATGTCGTCGACAAACTGGTCGGCCGTCTCGACGCGCGGCGACAGCTTCCACGACTTGACGTTCTCGAACGTGATCTTTTCGGGCGCCGTGCTGAGGATGCGCGTGGCGCGCTGCGCGCGTTGCGTGATGCCTTGTGGTGCGGCGAAGCCGGCGGCGAACTTCGTCGAGTCCAGCGTGGCCGGGTAGGTAGACGTCCACGGCATGTCGTTCGCGTTCTGGATCCAGCCTTGCGGCGGGTCGATGACGTTGGGAATCTCGTCATACGGCACGATCTCTGTGCCGATGAGGTCGGACCTGTCACCGGGCACGACGCCCTGCCAGAAGCGGTAGTCGCCGGTGGGGTGCTTCCACAGCGTCGAGTTGTAGATGTAGGCGATGTGGCCGTCGCGGTCAGCGTAGGCCGTATTGAAGAGCGGCAACTGCTGCATGCGCATCGCCGCCTCCCACTCCGAGAAGTTCTTCGCCAAGCCCATGCGCCAGAACTGCTCGAACATCTTCGGGCGGTCGAGGGCGGCCACGCGCATCGCAATCGGGGCGCCGTCTCGTTCCGCCACGACCGGCCCGTGCTCGGTTCGGCGCACGGTCAGCATCTCATCTTTCGTCGTGCCGTCGGCCTGCCGCACCTTGATGACCTCGGCGTGCGTGTCGAACGGCCTGACCTGACCGTCGAGTACGTAGCCGCCGTCCTTCAGCACCAGCTTGTACAGGTCCGATTGCGAGGGGTTGTTGGTGGTCTGCGTCCAACCGACGTACTCGGTGAAGCACTGGCGCAACACCGGGAATCCAACCCACACCGCGCCGTAGGACGTGACTCCGGGGGCCGTGAGCTGGACCTCGAAGTAGGTGTGGATGTCGCCCCACTGCAGGTGCGAATTGCTCATCAGCAACGCGTTGCCGGTAGCCGAGCGAGCTGGCGCGATGGCCCATTCGTTCGAGCCGTGCACATCCTGCTCCCAGCGCGCCAGCCGGCTTTCGAGCCGGGCTGGGCTCACGATCCAGTCGTAGTGGATGACGCGGAGGCCGTGCGCGTAGACGTCCTCGACCTCAATCGGCAACACGCCCTTGGCCTCGGCGCTGATCTCGGCGCTGTGCTCATCGGCCCAGGCGTTCAGGCCCTTGACGAAGGCGGCGATGAGCGGTGCGAACTCGGGGCTTTGCGCGGCCGCCCACTTCTTGGCCGTGTCCGGCAGCCCATTGGTGCGCACCCAGCGGTCGGCGCTGAGATACTGTTCGCCGTAGAACTCGGCCCCTCGACCGCGCGCCTGCGCGTAGAGGCGAATCAGCAGTTCGCTGTGGGCCTCCATCTGAGCGTAGCCGTAGGCCTGAAACAGGTTCGGATGGTCGGGCGCAAAGATGTGCGGAACTCCGTACATGTCCCAGAGGATTTCGGTGCTGGTGGCAGCGGCGTTCCGGGTGTCGGGTGCCGGAGCCGACGTGCAGCCCGCAAGGACCAGGGCGGCGACCAGAGTAGCCAGGCACGACGAACGGACGAACTGGGCCAAAGAACCGATCATGGCGTTACTCCCCGGCAGCGGAAGGCGAGTTCCTCGCCAAAGGCGTCAGACCAGAGCCGCACCCGGCACCGCTTTTCATCGGTCTCGATGCCCACAAGATTCCATGTCTCGCGCGGCCGCGTCGGCTCCATTCGCGGGTTGGGCCGCCGTCGCGTTGCTCTGCTCGGGCCTGTCACGGCGTAACGGAGCGGGGACGGCGCTATCGGGCACCCCGGAACCCCACTGTATTGACCCCAAGCGTCGGGTCGAGGAAGGACCTGACAATAAACCCCGTGCGGAATAACGCCCCAGGAAGCCCGGCCCCAGGCCCGCCGTAACAGCTGTCGCCGCCGAACTCCGGCGGCCACGGAGTGCACACTGTGTCCGGAGCGGGTCGGTCGACCCAGTCGGCCACGAATTCACCAATGTTCCCTTGCCTGTCGAAGGCGCCCACATCCGAGACGCACGCCGGTTCGTTTCCAGTGATCCAGGGAACCGATCATCCGAGGAACACAGTGAAGACGGTGCCGCACGATTCCCGACCCCACGGCAGATGGGTTTGTCGGGCGAGACAGAATGACTTCCGTCGTGTGTGAACAAGGCTGACCTCCGGCCGTATCGCGGGTTAGCCTGCGGCAGGCCAGCGCCGCCTGTTGCGTTTGCCGACACAGACACGGAGGTCAGCCATGCCCGAGCCTACCACCCTTTTTGTGGGTCTGGACGTCCACAAAACATCCATCGCGGTCGCCCACGCTAGCCCCGATCGCACGACCGATGTCGTCTATGTCGGCGAGATCGGCACCCGTGCCTTCGACCTGGACAAGCTGCTGCGGCGGCCGTTGTGCCTGCGCCGCCGTGATGGATGACTGCCGCAACTCGCGGAAAAAGAAGATCGTGGCTCACGTCGCCCACGGCGATGCAGTCGGGCGCGTCGTCGATGACGTCGAGATCCGCCCAACCCTTCGACACGATGATCCGGCGGCCCACAGCTCGGGCCGCGCCGACTAGGAGACGACTCATGTCACCAGCTGCGGGCATGCTGCCGAAGCCACCAACGATGGGCGGCTCTCCACTTTCGAGGAATGCGTCGACGTCCGCAGAAAGGGGCGTGTCATCGGCGAGCACCCACGTGCCCGTTTGGAAGATCTCCCGGCCCGGAGTTTTGGGCACCGGGGCGAGTGTGGCATCGGCAGCAAGCCACGTGTGGTCCGTAAGGACGTAGTCGAGCACGTCATGGATCGGGGCCATGCCAAGCCGGGCGCGGTTGTGGTTGATGCCCTCCAGAGCGAGCGCGTTCCAGGCGTCGGCGGTGTTGCGCCACTGCTCCTCGATGCTCGCGCGCGTCGTCGCAGCCGCGGCTTGGCCCGGTGCCGGCGGCGGTGCGAGGTTGGGTGACGGCAACGCGACTGGCGCGTAGACAGCGGTCACACAGCCAATGCCTGCGTGCTCGGCAATCGACGGCGCTGCGTACTGGTGCGCGTTGCCGCCCACGATGACATCGCAGCCATCGGCAGCCTTACCGAGGGTCTCGAACTGGTCGGTGATGAGGTCGTCGCGCAGCCGACGCAGTTCCTCGGGAGTGAGCGTGGGCATGACAGAGCGCGCATGGCCTTGTCCTCAGTTGAGCCAGGTATTGGCGAGCAACGTACTGTGTGCGGTCCCGGCTCGTCCGTGAAGTGGGTCCGCCCAACCAGTATTGATTAGATGGTCGAACGCACGGCTGCGCCCAGCGGCTGATGCCGCGCCATGCGCTTTGACCGGTGGACGTAAATCGCTGACGGCGCCGATATTGCCATGTGGTAAGGACCGCTGCGGGACGCGACGTTTGCCGCCCAATGGCCAGTAGATCGGGTCCACGACAGGCGCCGACGCGGCGGCCAACGGGGCGACGACCCCTTGCCTTGCCGCGGCCTGTGCCGCTAGAGTGAAGGGGGTCATTATCTCTTGGAGGGCACACGCCCCACGGCCGGCGCGATCGTGCGGCTCCGCGCCGCGTGCGGACCAAACAAGGAGCATCGTCATGCAGAAACGTACACACTCGCGGTCGTTCGCCCCTGTCGCTCTCGTGCTGATCTGCGGGCTGCTGGGCGCCGTGCCGGCCATGGCCCAGGTTGAGAGGGTCATCGACCCCAACTGGACGACGCCGCGTACCCCTGACGGACAGCCGGATCTGCAGGGCATCTGGGGCAACAAGACGATCACGCCGATCGAACGGCCGGCCAATGAGAGCCGTGCGTTTCTTTCCGACGAAGAGATGGCGGGCCTGAACCAGCAGCGGGCCATCAACTCCGCGGAGCAGGACGCGGCGCCGGCCCAGCGGACCGAGGCCGGGCGCAACGTGGGCGGTTACGGCAGCTATTGGCTCGACTCGGGGGACACCGTGCTGTCGACCGGGCAGACCTCGTTCGTCGTCGACCCCCCGGACGGCCGGGCGCCGGTCAAGCAGTGGGCGCTGGACATGAAGGCCTACAACCTCGCGAACGAGGGCGACCACTATCAGCACCTCAGTGTCTGGGATCGCTGCCTATCGCGCGGGGTTCCGGGCTCGATGCTGCCGGCCGGCTACAACAACGCCTACAACATCGTGCAGACACCCGATCATGTCGTGATCTACCACGAGATGATCCACGACGTCCGGATCATCCCGGTGTCCGATACGCCCTTTGTCGATGACCGCATCCGTCAATGGATGGGTGACTCGCGCGCGCATTGGGACGGGGACGCGCTGGTGGTCGAGTCGAAGAACTTCCACAACCGGGGCTGGATTGCGTCGAGTGGCGCCGGTGGCCGCCTCAAGGGCATTCCGACCAGCAAGGCGCTGCACGTGATGGAGCGGTTCGAGCGCGTCTCAGAGTCCACCATCATCTGGACGGTCCAGATCGAGGATCCGAACGTGTACACAGCGCCGTGGACCATCCAGATGCCGCTGACGGCCGAGCCCGGGTCCAGATGTTCGAGTACGCCTGCCACGAGGGCAACCACGCGGTGCCTGGCACCCTGAGCGGGCAGCGCTTTCTCGACGCCGCCGCCCAGACCGAGACGGAAGGGCAGTAGTCCCCGGTGTGCGTGAAGATTGCGGGGCCTGTCCCTGACGTGGCGCGGCGGCGGTGCCTGAAAGGTCTGATTACCCTCCTTGGGGTGCGGATGATCGTGGCGTCGCTCCTGCGGTGATGGCCACCGCCGACCGTAGCCCCGCCGGGCTATCATTCGGACCGCAGCAGCCTCGCGGGGTCGACGCGCAGGGCCCGCCGCGTCGGGACATACGACGCCAACAGAGAGGCGGCCATCAGCACGGCCGCCGCCGCGCCCCAGATCGAGGGCTGCGCGGCGGGCAGCTCGACCAGAGCAGCACCGAGGACACGGGTCGCGGTGGTGGCGCCGGCCACACCAACGACCGCCCCCAACGCACTCAGCCGGAGACCCTCACCGACCACCAGCCGCCGCACGTGCGCGCCCGTGGCCCCCAGCGCCACACGCACGCCGATCTCGACGTCGCGCTGCCGGACGAAGACGGCCAGCACCGAATAGAGACAGATCGTCGCCAGCATCAGCGCCGCGGCTGCGAAGACCCCGAGCAGAACGGCCTGGAATCGCGGACGCGCGAGCGGCCGGTCCAACATCTCGCTGAACGGCACGACCCGCATCACCGCGACCTCCGGGGCCACCTGTGACAGCCGGTCGCGAGCCATCGCCGCCACCTGGTCGAGGGGCGTGGTGGTGTGGAGCACCAGCAGCGTCGCCGTGTCCAGAAACTGCCGGGCCGGCAGATACAGCGTGGGCCGGTCCGCATCGAGGTCGCGGTAACGGGTGGCGGCGGCGACACCCACCACGGTCCGCCACACGTCCGGCGAGTCGGGGGCGCCCATCTTGAGGCGCCGTCCCAGCGGATCCTCGCCTGGCCAGGTGCGGGCGGCCACGTCCTCGCTAATGATCGCCACCTCCGGCGTGTCCGTCCGGTCCCCCTCGGTGAAGTGCCGCCCCGCCACCAGTGCCACGGCGAGCGTGTCGAAGTAACCCGTGTCCACCGACTCCAGGTTCAGCGAAGGATTCTCGGCCGCCTGTGCTGCCGTCTGCCCTTCGGCGGTGAAGGTCGGGACATCCCACCCCTGCCCGGAGAACGGGGCGTGGTTGACCGCGGTGACCGAGGCGACGCCGGGCGCCGCCTCCAGCGTCAGGATCACCTGGTCGAGGAAGTGCGCATGCCGGCGAGCGTCGGCATAGGCCGACGGCAAGGACAGCTCGACGAACACCAGCCGCCCGTCCGCCACGCCGGTGTCCACCTGCTGCAACCGGACCAGCCCATCCATGACCAGGCCCGCCGCGGCCACCACCATGACCGCCAGGGCCACCTGCGCCACCACCAGCGCCTGGCGACCACGCCGAGAGACCCTGCCGCCCAGGCCGCCGACACCACGCCCGGTGCCGCGCAGCAGCGACATCAGATCGGCGCGCACCGAGAGCGCTGGGACCAACCCCACCAGAATCGTCGTCACCAGCGTCAGCGCGGCGGCAAACAGGATGACGGAGGTATCGACCTGTATCGAGTCGACACGCGGCAGTCGGTCTGCGGCCAGCGCCAGCAACGCGGGCAGGCTCCACCGGGCCAGGAACAGGCCCGCGAGACTCGCGACCAGTCCCAGCAGCACACTCTCCGCCAGAAACTGGCCCAGGATGGTGGCGTCGCTCGCACCCAACGCCCGGCGCACCGCGAGTTCGGATCGCCGCGCTTCCCCCCGGATCAGCATCAGGTTCGCTACGTTGAGTGTGCCGATGAGCCAGACGAGGGCCACGGCGACAAAGAGCGCGCGCAGCGCCGGTCGGTTGTCGCCGACGACCACGTCATGGAGCAGACCGACGACCGGCGTGAGCCCCCGCGGCGCGCCCGGCGGCGCCGTCGCCTCGAGCCGGCGCGTGAGGCCGGCCAGCTCGTCGGTCGCCTGGTCCAGGGTCACGCCGCGGCCCAGTCTTCCGATCAGGTCCACTTCCCGTCGCGCCGCGTCGGCGAAGGGGGCGCTCGCTCGCACCGACCGCGTCGTGCGCCACATCTCGGCCCCGACCGGATAGTCGAGCCCGGGCGGCATCACGCCGACGATCGTGACCGGCCGCTCATCCAGGGTCACGCGCTGTCCGAGCACGTCGGGCGCGCCGCCGTACATACGGCGCCACAACCCGTGACTGATCACGGTGACGGGCGCCGCCCCGTCCACATCGTCCTCCCGGGTGATCTTCCGGCCCAGGACCGGCTCAACCCCGAGCACGTCGAAGAAGCCGCCCGTCACCAGCGCCCCGAGTACGTAGCTCGACACACCGTCGACGGTGACCACCGTGCGGCTCACGCCGTTGCGCGTCACGCCGGCGACATCTTCGAACAGCCGGCTCTCGCGACCGACCTCCTCGATCTCGGTGTCGCCGAACGGGAAATGCGTGAAGCCGGACGCTCGCAGCTCCTTCCATGCCACCACCACTCGATGCGGGTCGTGGACCGGGAGCGGGCGCAGCAGCACCCCCTGCACCAGCGCGAACATCACCGTGACACCCGAGGACGCCAGCGCCAGCGTGAGCACCGCCACGCTCGTCGATGCGTTCCCGCCGACGAGTCGGCGGCAGGCCAGGCGAAGGTTCGCGCGCCACTGATCCAGCATCGCTGCTACTCGATTCGCTGTCGCCCGTGGGCCGGGACGCAAGGTCCTGGTGTTTGGCGAGAGGCCCGATTATAGCGGCAGCGGTCTGCTCGAGGGACACAGACCGTACGGCCGGGACTCAACCTGGTGGCCGCCAGGCAGGCCTGCGCGCGGCTTCGACAGTAGCGGGGCCGGGTCAAGTTCAACCGAGCGCTCGAACGACTCAAGGCCGACCGATGATTGCCGCCGACACGAGCACTTGGCTCGCCTTCGTGCTGTGCGTATCCTGGCGAGTCATGTGGATTTCTTTCCCCACAGCATTTGGGGCATCCATTCGTGGCGGGCCGAACTCTCGATCAATAGCCCGAGCCTGCGCTCTCGAGTTGCTTGTTGTCTAGCGCTCATCACCCAACGCGTGCATGGCCGGCGATATGAAAGTCGTTGAGTTTGAAAGTAGGTCCAGGCTTTCTTGTTCTTCTTGAAAGTTGCTTCGAACTCCTTGCTTAACGGCACAACTCGGTTCTGCTCATAGGCATAGTAGGGGTGATCGGTTTTGCGGTTGTCATAGACCTTGAGGCCTTCTGGAGTCATGAGACCGGCCTTCTTCAACGTCGTGATGAGTTTTAGGTTCACTCCGCTCCAAACGCTGCCTGGCCTGCGCGGTGTGAAGCGAATGGTGTAGCGCTCATCGTCAAGATTTCTTCGAATGCCGTCGATCCAACCAAAGCACAACGCCTGTTCGACGGACTCAGGCCACGTGATGGAGGGCTTGCCGGTGGCCTTTTTGTAGTAACCGACAATGAGTTCGGTCTTGATCGTGTGGTGCTTCTCCAACCACTCTCGGAAGTGAGCCAGGGTTGCGAAGAAGGTAGGTTGCGTCACAGCCTGCGCTCAGATCCGTGGATGTAAGCCTGGCGCCACGGCGAATTCGGACCCTGTTCAGGCTGATCGTGGCGCGACGGGCGGCGGCCGCGACGGCGTCCCACCTCCATTGCCGCTCGCAACGTGGGCTGGTAGCGACCCGCGGTCACCCCAAGGTGATCCAGACACTCGGCTATGGACCACTGTGTAGGCCCTGGCTTCCAGTTGACCTGGTCGATCGACAATCCGCAGAGCAATCGCTCGGCGCGCGCGGTGTTGTCACCAAACGCCTGGGCCGCCGATATGAGCTCACTCGAATCGATTCCCATCATGTTTCTTCGACCGCGAGTATTCAATGGACCGGTGGCTTGCCGCAACGCGACCCGACGAAGGACTGAACCGAACGCATGCCGCCATGGCCATCACGATTTCTCCTCCGGCCCGTTCGCATCGGCGTCGCCGCGCCAATATCTGGATTCGATCTCCTCGATCTCCTCCTCACTGAGACCGAAGTAGTGACCGAACTCGTGGATGACGGTCTCGCCGATCGTGCGGATGATGTCGGCCTCGTCGTCGCTGTCTTCGACAATCGGCCCCTGGTAAATCGTGATCTGATCGGGGAGCACGTTGCCATGAGTCCACTCCCGTTCCGGAAGCGGCGTGCCTTGGTAGAGGCCGTACAACGTATCAGGTGGGACGACCTCCATCTCCTTCAAGAGTTCAGGTGACGGGCGATCGTCGACGACGACGACGACGTTGTCCATCTCGTCTCGGAATCGTTTCGGGATGCCGCGGAGAGCCTGACGCACGAGTCGCTCGAAGTATTTCCGAGTCATGCCAGAAGTGACGAACCCATGCCAGTCCGAGCCACCGCGAACGGCGCACGCACCAAGTCATCCATCCCCGGTGGCAATCATATCGTCGCTACCTCGCTTGCAGGTCGTTCAGCACACGAAGCACGACCACGAGCGTCCGGTGAAGGGGTCCAGCGGTGCGGGGAAATGCCAGCTTACCGGTCTCGGCGAGAGAGCCGGCGGCGTACAATCCCCGCATGCTGTTGCACCTGCATAGGCCCGGGCCTCCGCTCGACAGGTTCGTCGAGCTGGTGACCTTCTACGCGGACTACCAACCGACGCACAGCAAGGAACGGCTGCTGCCCGACGGAGCGGTCGAGATCATCGTCGACCTGACCGACGAGCCCAAGCGGATGTACGACCCCAGCGATCACTCGCGCGGTGTCGACTTCCGCCGGGCCTGGATCTCCGGCATGCGTCGCCGCTGGATCGTCATCGAGGCTGCGCCGGGAAGTTCGATGGTGGTGATTCGCTTTCGCCCCGGTGGCGCCTATCCATTCCTCGGCTTCGGCGTCGAGGGGATCACGGACCAGGTCGATGAGCTGGACGCCGTGCTGGGCTCGGGGTCGGCCTCCCTACGCGACCGCGTCCTCGCCGCGACAACGATCGAAACCAAGATGGCGGGCGTCGAGGCGTGGCTCATCGAGCGCGCCGGCCGCCGCCTGGAGGCCAACGTCGAGATCGAATACATCACCGGGAGGCTGTTGGCGCCGGCCGGAATCCGCGTCGCCGACGTGGTCGCCGAGATCGGCTACAGCCAGCGCCACGTGCTGAATCTGTTTCAGCGCTGGGTCGGGCTGTCGCCGAAGCAGTACGGACGGATCCGGCGCTTCCAGCAGGTGCTGTCGGCGGTGGCCCGTGAGTGTGGCCCGGCCGACCCCCTCGCGGCGGCGGCCCTGCAGTCCGTCGCCGTCCGGGAGCCGGACTGGGCAGCCGTCGCCCTGGACCACGGCTACTATGACCAGTCCCATCTCGTCCGTGATTTCCAAGACTTCGCGGGGATGACTCCGACGGCCTATCTCGCGGCCTATCGCGGGCTCGAGAACTACCTGCCCTTCGATTGAGTTCCGTTTTATCCAAGATCGGCGCCGGCGTCCCGCCCTACCATCGGGGACGGCGGACTCGAACCTGATGGAGGGAAGGTCATGACGGCAACGGGTATCAATCTCTGGGCGGTTCTCGCGGCGGCGTTGGCCAATTTCCTGATCGGCGGGATGTGGTACTCGCCGGCGCTTTTCGGCAAGATCTGGATGCGCGCCAACGGCTTCGGCGAGGAGGATCTCAGGCGGGGTTCACCGGCGGTGATCTTCGGCGTCTCTTTCCTGTTCTGTATCGTCATGGCGGCCAACCTGGCCGCGTTCCTGTCCGGGCCGGAGACGACATTTTCCTTTGCCGTTGCGGCGGCCGTGGCTGCCGGACTCGGCTGGGCCGCGATGGGGCTGGGCGTGGTGGCCTTGTTCGAGCGCCGGCCCTGGAGTTATCTGCTGGTGAACGGGGGTTATCTGGCGGTTTCCTTCGCGGCGATGGGCGCCATCCTCGGCGCATGGAGATGAGATGACGAGCGTCGCGTTCAACGTGGCGCCCGGCGACGAGAGCGGGAACGAGAGGTCTGGTCGATGGAACTGGACGGCTCCGCGGCGCGCAACTGACGGAACATCCGATAGCGCAGCTTCAGCACGATGACCCAGAGCGCCAGGATCAGCGTGACCACGTTGGCCACGATGATCGGGGTGGCGCGGATCAGGATCCCGTAACCCAGCCAGGCCAGCACGCCGGTCGCGAACAGCGAGAACATGCCCAGCGAGACGTCCTCGGCGGACTTGCGGCGCCAGATCCGCCAGACCTGCGGCACGAACGAGATTGTCGTCAACGTGCCGGCGAGGATACCGAGCCACTCCACCTTGGACATGACGCCGCTAATCCGGGCTACGTCGCACAGCGTCGTGCTCGGACAGTCAGTGCGCATCGTAGCGCACCTTCGCCTGTCCTTGGCTACGCCAACACTGGAGCCCGCCTGATTCCCCGATCGTTCACCGTGTGGGCCGCAGTGACGGCAGCCCGATCCTCTGATCAGCTCGCTTCATTCTGGCCCGGACTCGCTAGCTTGACAGTACCTGCCCGCCAGCAAGAGAATGCCTGGCGGCTGGACGACACATCGCCGATCCCGACAGCACCGTTGGAGGTAGCTCGTGAGTGATGTATCGCGACGGGCTTTCTGCACCACGTTCGCAGCCGCGGCGGTGCCGCTTCTTGGCGGCGCCCGCGTGTTCGCGAAATTTGATGATGTCCGCGCCCTGAGCTTCCTTCACACGCACACCGGCGAGCGACTGGCCGTGGAGTATTGCGATCAGACCGGGTACGTGCCAGATGCCCTGGAAGCGGTGAATCATCTTCTGCGTGATTTTCGTACTGGGGACCTGCACGAGATCGACCCGAATCTGCTCGATCTGCTGCACCGGGTCCAGAACGTCACTGGTAGCACACGTCCGTATCAGGTGATCTCCGGGTATCGGTCGCCCGCGACGAACCAGATGCTCCGACAGCACAGTGACGGCGTGGCCAGCGGAAGCCTGCACACGGTGGGAAAGGCGATCGACATCCGCCTCTCCGACGTGCCGCTCGCGAAGCTGAGGGATACGGGGTTCGAGTTGCGGGGAGGCGGAGTCGGCTACTACCCGGCGTCGGATTTCGTCCACCTCGACACGGGGCGTGTTCGCCGCTGGTAGCGTGCCCTCTCCTATAGCACGGGCCTCGACGTGGCCCCGAGCGCACGGTCGAGGCCTTGGTCGTGACCGTAGATGTCGTCCGCAAACTGAATCGCGCGCTCCCGGGGGGCCACCACCGCGGTGAGATAGAAAAGAATCATCTGGACAGGCTGGTCCAAGTCGACGCGATGTGAGTCAGGTCCGTGCATCGCGGCGTCGAGTGTTTCCCGCGTCCACGCCGGGTCCCCTCCGAGCGCGAACAGCGCCAGACCCACCGGATCCTGGACGCGCACGCACCCGTGGCTGAAGTCTCGGCGCGATCTGCGAAACAGTGCCCGACCCGGTGTGTCATGCAGGTAGACGGCCTCATCGTTCGGAAAGACGAACTTCATGAGGCCGAGCGCATTCGTTGGTCCTGGCTGCTGGCGCAACCGCAGCAGACCGAGGCGCAGCCGATCAATGGTGTCCGGCGTGGTCGGCACCGGGACGGCGTCGTCACCCGGGCCCGACACGATTTCCATGTGCTCGCGCTCCAGGTAGTCAGGGCGCTCAGCCAGGGCAGGCAGGATCTCCCCCTTCACGATCGAGGGCGGCACGTTCCAGTACGGCCTGAGGATCAGATAACGCAATTCGTCATCGAAGACCGGGGTCCGCGTGCGCAGCGCTCGTCCCACGATGACGCCCGTCTCGAACGATGGCAGGTCGCCGGCCGTCAGCGAGTCCCACGCCCAGAGCCGGAACGTGGGGATGTTCACCAGAATGCCCGGTCCGTTGTCGACGTGTGGCACCCAGCGCAAGCGCTCCAGTGACAACTCAATCTGCCGAACCCGCCACGACAGTGGGACCCGGAGAGCCGTGAACGTCTGCTCGCCGATGACGCCGTCCTGCTCGAGGCCGTGGCGACCCTGGAATCGCTTGACGCCTTCGACGAGGCCGCTTTCGTATGGCGTCCCATCGGCCGGCGGCGGAGCACCCGGCGGCAGATCCCCCAAGAGCACGAGTTGATGATGCAGGGCGCGAAGGCCGGCGTACGATGCTCCTGGCTTGACCGAAGTCGGAACAGCCGGAAGCGAATCCAATTCGACGCCTGCGGCAAGCGACCGGTAATGGGTCAGCGCGGCACGCAGATCGCGATACAGGAGGAGCGGTGGAGTCAACTCGGACACAACCTCCCCAAGGCGGTCCCTCTGCACCGCAGCGCTCAGCAGTGCGGCGAAGTCGTGGTGATCCGGTGGAACAGACATCCTGAATTCGACCACCTCCGGATCGACACGGCCAGAATGAAGGTGCCGGAGATACGTCGCGGTCATTCGGGTGAGCGTCACCTCGAACGCGGCGGCCTCGGACGGCGTCGGCCGATTCGAGTCTTCGAGGGCCGCGATCAGGCGTCCGAGCCGCTCCGCGTGGTAGTCCTGAGGGTCGAGGCCGTCGGATGCCGCCCGCGACAGGAGTCCAATCGCTTCGTGCGCGATGAGTCGCGGATGGCCAGCCTCATCGGTCCAGAGCGAGCCGTAGCTTAGTCCCGCATACAGCGCCCGCAACTGTCCTGTTTCCGCAGCCGCCAAAGGAGTCCCGTCGAGGCCCAGGCCGCTGGAGATGCGAGCTTCGATCGCGGATCGAACGGCGCTCGACCAAGCGCTCTGCGCCGGGGATGCGCGAGTCGACTGAGCTCCGACCACGGCAGGATGCGCCAAGCCCAAGCTGACGGCAAGCGTTGCCGGCCAGGCGAGCCGCTGGAGTGGTGACATCAAGCTAACTCACTGCTCCCCTACAGCGGCAGTGCGCCAGATCGCCCGTTCGGCTACTGCGGAGATGGTTCCGCTGACGCCGTCTCCTGGTGCGATCCCGCCATCATCCGCATCATCGGGCACATTGCGGCAGAGGCTTTCCCTTCTGAGGACATTCCTTGGGTCATGTGCTGCATCATGTGCCCCATCATCTGCCCTTGCATGGCCATCATGCGATCCTGCATCGTCATGCGCTGTTGCGCGAGTGTCGTGACGGCCTGAGGCGTGGCCGCACTCACGACATCCTGCGAGGCCCACGACGCGCCAACCACGAACACCGCAACAACGACAATCGAGAGTGCGTGTCGAGCCATGACTATTCCTCCCCGGCTAAGGCTACCAAAGACCCGTTGGCCGCGGCTTCTTGGTGTGGGGGGTGCTGTGCCTCAGCGTCCAACGCTTGGCGTCGACCACAGGGCGCTCCACTCCGCGGCCAAGGAGCCCCAAGAGATCCGAAACCGTGACGATCCCGACGACCCGCTTCTTCTGCGTGACCACGAGGCACCCGATCGCTCGTCCGCGCATCATGTTGGCGGCTCGCCGCACCGGGATCGTCGGCTCTACCGTCACTGGGTGTGGCGTCATCAGTGCTTCGACGGTCTGATCGCGTCGCAGACGCGCGCCCCGGGGTCCCCCGATGTCGCGCTCCGAGACTACGCCCGCAACCCCGTCCTTGTTTGTAACGACGAGGTGATGAATCCTGTTCGCTCGCATCAGCTGCCAGGCTTCCTCAGCCGGTGTCCCCGGTCTCACGGTCTCCACGCGGTCGGTCATGATGTCCTGTACTCGTAATGCCACGGCGAACCTCCTGCCTGAGGTGTGCTCCCAGGGGCGCGGGAAGCACCTCTTTGCGTTCTAGACGGGACTGTTGCAAGATCGGAGCCACGCAGGGCATCCTTGAGCGACTCACGATTCCCTCCCTCCGTGTTACGCCGCCAGTCGCCAGCCGTGTGGAATCCTGCGGTGACAGCGAAAATTCTTCGCATCGTCGTGGCCCTCTGTGCCAGCTTGGTGCGAGGCACGAGAGGGGGCTCCTCGGGTGAAACATGTTGATTATTGTAATACAAATGTATTATAAAATTCATGCATGAACCCAGCACGGCTCGGCGCCACCCGTGAGCGTGTATTTCAGTTTGTTCGTGACCGCCTCCTCGCGGGCGACCCGCCAACCGTGCGTGACGTGCAGGAGATGTTCGGTTTCCGCACCCCCCAGACCGCGCGTTATCACCTGGAAAAGCTGGTCTCTGAGGGGCGCCTCCTGGCCGCGCGCGGCAAGGCGCGGGGGTATCGCCTGCTCGAGCAAATAGACCAGCTCAACCAGCTCAGCATGCCGAGCCCACCCCGGTGGGTGCCCGTGTTGGGCCGGGTGCAGGCCGGACAACTGACCACTGCCACGGAAGAACTCGACGACTACGTCCCGATGCCGGCTGGCCGCACCGGCAGCGGCCCTCGTGACCGCGGTGACCATCGAGACCACAACGACCTGTTTGCGCTCCGTGTGCAGGGCGAAAGCATGACTGGGGCCGGTATTTTGCCGGGTGACCTGGTCATTGTGCGCCGGCAGCCGACGGCTGACTCCGGCGCCCTGGTGGTGGCACTGGTTGACGACGAAGCGACCGTCAAGCGACTACGCCTCCACGACGGGCAGGTGGAATTGCACCCTGAGAATCCCGCCTTCGATCCGATCCGCACCGACCGGGAGATCACGCTGTTGGGCAAGGTCATTGAAGTACGTCGCACCCTGGAATGAGCAGAGACGATGGCTGCCGTTGCACAACCGCGTGTGGCCCAGCGCCACGCGAGTGGCCGATTGGCCCTGCCCCAGCCGGGCACCTTCGCCGGCGCTGGTCTGCCCTCCCCTGACGCGACACGCCGCACCTGGACCCTCGCCACGCTGGTCGGCCGGCTGACCGAGCTGTCGAGCCCCGGCAGCACGGCGGCCCTGAGCCTGGCCTTTTCCGTGGTGCTGGACGCGCAACGCGCGGGAGAACCGGTGGCCTGGCTCTCCGACGAGTCCAGCACGTTCTTCCCTCCGGATGTGGCCAACAGTGGCATTGACCTGGACGCGTTGGTGGTGGTGCGTCTCGCGATGGTCAGCCAGCTGCCTCGGGCCGCCGAGCATCTGGTACGTTCCGGTGCCTTCGGTCTGCTGGTCCTCGACCTGGGCGAGGCGGCGCTGGTACCCGCTCCCATGCAGATGCGTCTGCAGGGACTGGCTCAGAAACACGCCGCCGCCGTCCTTTTTTTAACGCGGAAACAACGCGAGGCCCCCTCGCTTGGCGCCCTGATCTCGCTCAGGGCGGAGGCGCGCCGCGAACCACGCGCGGGCCCCGATCAGCAGACACCTGACGCCCGGGACGCTGGCGTCAGCACCTTTACCTGCACGGCGCAGATGCTCAAAGACAAACGCTGCGGCCCGGGATGGACACATGTCGAGGTATGTCGTGGACCGGATGGCTTGTGTTGACGTCCCGGCCCTGCCCCTCCAGCTGTTGATCCGCCGCCACCCGGAGTGCGCCGATCAACCAGCCGCGGTGCTGACGCGAGACAAGCCACAAGGTGAAATCCTGTGGGTCAACGCCTCGGCGCGACTGCGTGGTGTGCAGACGGGTATGTCGTATGCCACCGGGTTGGCACTGGCGCACGACTTGCGCGGGGTGGAGATCAGCGTGGGTGACATTGCGGCTGGTGTCGCCAACATCACCGAGGAACTCCGGCGCTTCACCCCGCACATCGAACCATCCGAGAAGCACCCTGGCGTGTTCTGGCTCGATGCCTCCGGTCTGCAACCGTTGTTTGCCTCACTCGACACCTGGGCTTGCCGCGTGCGACAGCATCTTCGCCAGGCTGATTTTCGAAGCTGTGTCGTGGTCGGGTTCACTCGATTCGGGACCTATGCCACCACCAAAACCGGCGGTGTCACGGTGTTCAAGGACCCCGCCGCCGAGCGTCAGGCCGCCCGAGCGGTGCCACTCAAGCAGCTGGACATCGAGCCAGAGCTACGCGATGTGCTGGACAAGCTGGGGGTCCGCACGGTGGGCGCATTTGTCGACCTGCCCGCCGCGGGCATCCGGAAGCGATTCGGGCGCGACGGACACCAGTTGCACCGACACGCGGCGGGCGATCTGGTGGTGCCGCTACAACCGCTGCCACCCGCCGAACCGCTCACCCGGCATGCCGATCTCGACGCCGCAGAGACCGATGTCCATCGGCTGCTGTTTTTGATCAAGCACGATCTCGACCCGTTGTTGTGCCGACTGGCCACCCGTCAGGAAGCGCTGGCCACGCTCGAGATCCGCGTGCGGCTTGACGCGAGTGCCTCCGCCCCGCGCGCCGAACGTGTCGAACAGATTCGCCCGGCTGAACCCACGCTGGATGCGCGGCAGATCCTGAACTTGATACATCTTCGGATCGAGGGTCACACCCTCCCGGCCGGGGTGACCGAGATCGACCTGATCGTGACACCGGCCCGGGCGTCGCGCGAGCAATTGCACCTGTTCCACCAGCACACCAAACGCGACCTCCGGGCCGCCGACAGAGCCGTCGCTCGTATCCGGGCAGAGTTTGGAGACAGCAGCGTAGTCCGCGCGAACCTGACCGACGGCCATCTGCCAGAAGCCACCTTTGCCTGGCAACCGCTGACCCACGTGGCCCGACCCACGCCGCGCGCCGTATCAACCCCGTCGCTCGTGCGTCGGGTGTTCGCGCATCCCCGCCGCCTGCCATCCCGCTTGCGGCATGAACCGGACGGCTGGATGTTGCGTGGAGTCCAGCACGGACATGTGGTGGATCTGCATGGCCCCTACATCGTGTCTGGCGGGTGGTGGCGCACGCCGGTGCTGCGCGAGTACTACTTCGCCAAGACCCGAGACGATGCCTGGAACTGGATCTACTACGACCGGCACCGACTCGCCTGGTTCCTGCATGGTGAGGTGGAATGAGCACGCTCGCCACCAACGGCTACACCCCGGTCTGGTGCAAGAGCAACTACTCCTTTCTCGAGGGTGCGTCCCATCCGGAAGAACTGGTCGAACAGGCGCACACCCTGGGGCTCCCGTCGATCGCCGTGACCGACCGCGACGGCGTCTATGGCATCGTCCGCGCCCATGTGCGAGCGCGCGAGCTTGGCCTGCATCTCATCCACGGCGCTCAGATGACGCTGACCACCAACTCGCAGGTGGTCCTGCTCGCCACCAACCGAGTGGGCTACACCAACCTCTGCCGCTTGATCACCACCGGACGACTCCGTCATGCCAAGGGCGCCTGCAGCGTCACCCCGGACGACGTCCGCGAACATGCCGGTGGACTGATTGCCGTCTGGAGCAGCGCGGCTGGCTGGACGTGCGAAGCGGACGCAGACCGCGATGCCACATTGCTCCAGTCACTCCGTGAGGCGTTCGATGACCGTCTGTATGCCCTGCTCGCCCGTCATCGCCTGGCCGAAGAAGTGCCACGCGAAGGGTGGCTTCGGACACGCGCGCGGCAGGCCGGCATCTCCCTGGTCGCTGGCACCGAGGTCCTCTACCACACCCCGGCTCGACGGGATCTGCACGACGTGCTGACCTGCATCCGGCATGGGGTCAGCCTGTATCGTGCCGGACGCCGCACCCGCGCCAACGCCGAGCATGACCTGAAGGCGCCCTTCGCCTTCACCCAGCTGTATCGCGATGATCCAGCCGCCGTGGCGCACACCCGGGAGATCGCGTCCCGCTGCACCTTCTCACTCGACGACATCCGCTATCGCTACCCGTCTGAACAGTTGCCAGATGGAGCGACCTCTTCCAGCTGGCTCCGTCAGCTCACCGAAGAGGGCGCCCGAGCCCGCTT
>SXOW01000019.1 GCA_005778315.1 Acidobacteriota bacterium | reverse complement strand
GTGACTGATCGACCCGCCGGCCACGCGTTCCAGGATTGTCGCCAGCGTCCGTTCATCTGCTTGGCGCGGGAGGGCGGCCGGTGTCGCGCCGCCAGAGGCCCACTCCTTGACCAGCCTGCGTTTGAGCTTCTGCGTCCCGTCGGTACGTGGGAGCGCGGCCTCCGGCCAGAGCAAGACGCTTCTGACCCGCTGATGGTCGGCGAGCTGGCGATTCGCCGCCCGTGCCAACTCGATCGGATCGGCTGGCGCGGCCAGCACCACCACGGCGTGCACCCGCTCCTCGTTGTCGCGCGTGATGCCGACCACCGCCGATTCGGCCACTTCGGGGAGGCTGTCCATGACCCGCTCGACATCTTCGGGAAAGACATTGAGGCCCTCGGGCGTGACGATGACCTCTTTCTTCCGGCCGTGCACCTGCAGTCGCCCCTCGTCATCGAGTGCGCCCAGGTCTCCTGTATGAAACCAGCCATCGTCGAACGCGTCGGCCGTGTCCTGGCCCGCGCCAAAATAGCCCGTGGTCACATTGTCGCCCTTGACGAGAATCTCGCCGTCGTCCTCAATTCGGATCTGGACCCCGGAGATAGGGGTGCCGACTGAGCCACGACGAGTCTTGAAGGGGTGATTCAGTGTGACGATGGGGGCCGTCTCAGTGAGCCCGTATCCCTGCACCACCAGGAACCCGAGGCGCGCCCAGAAGGCCTCCAGCTCAGGGTCCAGCGGCGCCGCTCCGACGATGAAACACCAGAACTTCAGCCCGAAGCGCTGATGCACGCGACGATACCGCCACCAGCGTTTGACCACGTGTTCCTGGCCCGGCGCAGGGTCGGCGACCTCGGGGTGAAGCCGGACGATGTGTTCGCGCAGGACATCCAGGATCTTCGGCACGCAGACCAGGACCGAGATCCGTCGGCTCTGAATCTGGCGCACGATGGCCGCAGGGCTGTAGCCGCGCATGAAGACGCACACGCCAGGCAGCATCGGCGGGATGAAAGTCGACAGCGCTTGCCCGAACATATGGCTCAGAGGAAGCAGATTCAGGAATCGCAGTGGATAGAAGGGCCGTCCGTACTTGCGGTATTTCAGGACTTCGCGCTCGACCGGCACGATGTTCGCCAGGACGTTACGGTGCGTGATGACGACCCCTTTGGGGTCGGAGGTGGCACCGGACGTGAAGATGATCTCGGCGACGTCGTCTTTGGCGGCGCGGTGGTCAGTGGCGGTCGTCGACGCTGCGGCCTCCGACGCGCCGGTAGCCAATTCGGAGAGCGGCCACGGTGTGAGCCCCTGGTCCGCGGCGAGCGTCACCTCGTCGCCGACCACCACGATCTGCGCGCTGACCAGCTGCGCGACCTTCTGGAGAAACGTGGGTGATGTGCGGTAGTCGATCGGTACGGCGACGACCCCGCGCAGGAGGCAACCCCAGAACGCGATGATCCACTCTGGGCGATTCTCCCCCCACAGGAGCACCTTGTCGCCTGGCACCAGGCCGGCAGTCGTCAGCCGTGCGGCGAAACGGAGCGCCGAGCGTCGGATGTCTTCGTAGCTGTAGTGCCGTACCCGATATCCGTCGTCGTGCACGAAGAACTCGGCGTCGGACCGCAGCCGCTCGTCGAAAAAATCGAGCAGCGTTTCCCGCGTCATGAGCGCATTATGATGGAAGACCGTTGTACGACTCCGCGCCTACGCCACAACCCTGCCCAACACCACCGGCACGGTTGGGGGCGGATCCGCCAGCATGCGCTGACAGACCGGGAGCTCCAACGAACAGGCGCCAGGCGGTCGAGTGCCTGCGTCGGTATCTCTAGCTCGCCTACTTGAACGACAGCCCCATATTGAGCGTCAGCCGGGTCATGCGTGGCGACCCGGGCTCCATCCCGGCCTGCGGAAGCGGACTGATCGCGTACAGACGCAGATCAAGCGAGAACGCAACTCCCGGCCGAACAAACCAGCGAGCGCCGCCTCCGTAGTTGAGGGTTCCCGCGCGTCGCTGTGGCGGTACCGTCAACTGTTCTGATGAGACGGTGAATCGCGATGTGCCCAGGCCGCCGCTCAGATAGCTCCAGCCATTGCCGTCACCAAAGTTGAACGACACTTGCGGCGAGAAGGCGGTGAAGCGGGTCGTGACGGAGGGGCCTCCCGCATCCGGGTCATTGTCCCCGGGGGTTCGGCTCGTCGAGGTAAACAGTGCCGAGCCGCCGAGGCCGAACGTGATCACGCCAAGCCTGAACAGATACACGTGGCCGCCGACATCGAGTCCGAGCCCCCACGCTGGCAACTGGGCGGGGCCAAGTCCACGATTGCCCGCCAATTCCGGGTCCTGGCCGACGTTGACCATGGACCCTCGGACATCGATGACAAACGGGCCGATGGGGCCAGCGTCCTGTGCCGCCGTCGGCGTCGCCGACAGGTGTAGGAGTAGGGCGACGATACAGAAAGCCAGCGGTTGCCGGAAACACGTCGGCCGGAGCAGAGACATTCCAGGGAGTATACCGGCGGTACGTTGGACCCTCGTTCGCTATACTCCGATTCGAGATGAGCAACCTGGTGTCGGTGACGGAGATACACGATGCGGCCCGCCGGATTGCGGGCGTGGCGCGGCGGACGCCCCTCGTGCGGCTGCCCGTGGACGGCGACGGCGAGATCTTCGCCAAGTGCGAGAACCTGCAGGCGGCAGGCGCCTTCAAGATACGAGGGGCCTACAACTTTATCGCGCGACTC
Organism: Acidobacteriota bacterium; assembly: GCA_005778315.1. GTDB lineage: Bacteria > Acidobacteriota > Vicinamibacteria > Vicinamibacterales > UBA8438 > UBA8438. The sequence continues at coordinate 12,242 of SXOW01000019.1, read as the reverse complement.
AGCGACGACGAGCGTCGGCTCGGGGTCATCACCTATTCGTCAGGGAATCACGCGCAGGCGGTGGCGCTGGCGGCCGGATTGGTAGGTGCGCGGGCGGTGGTCGTGATGCCCACGACTGCGCCGGCTATCAAGGTCGAGGGTGCTCGCAGTTTGGGGGCCGAGGTGCTCTTCGAGGGCACGACCTCGGCCGAACGCAAGCGGCGCGCGGAAGCGGTGGCGGCTGAGAGGCGGCTGTGTATGGTGCCTCCGTTCGACCATCCCTGGATCATTGAAGGCCAGGGGACGGTGGGTCTCGAGATTCTGGAGGACTGCCCCGACGCTGCACGCGTGCTGGTGCCGGTCGGGGGCGGGGGGCTGCTGGCGGGGACTGCGGCGGCGCTGAAACAGCAACGTCCAGACCTGCAGGTCATCGGGGTCGAGCCGATGGGGGCTTCCAAGATGCGAGCCTCTCTCGCGGTCGGCCATCCGGTGACGCTGTCCAGGGTTGCCAGCATCGCGGATGGGTTGCTGCCCGTCACGCCGGGAGAGTTGACGTTCGAGCATGCCCGACAGTTCGTCGACGACGTGGTTACGGTGTCTGACGAGGCAATCGCGGCCGCGGTGCTGTGGTTGTATCGCAGCGCGAAGCTGGTCGTAGAGACCAGCGGCGCCGCCTCGCTCGCCGCGACGTTCGCCGAGCCGGCTCTGCGGGCGGGCGGGCCGACGGTCGTGGTGCTCAGCGGTGGCAATATCGCGATCGAGTCGCTGGTGGCCCTTGCCGCCCGACCCCCGGTCACGTGAGGGCTACGATTGCGCCCCGGCGCCCGGCGGAGACTGTCCCGTCGCGAGGATGGTCCGTGCGGCTACGACCGCCTCCTCTAGCGTCGTTACCTGCCCGTCGAGCTGCTGCTCGTATACAGCCTTGAGGACGATGCCGACCTGCGGACCTGGCGCGACCCCGAGGTTGAGCACATGGCGGCCGAGTAGGAGCGGGTCCGGCGGGGCGTGTTCGACGCCGAGGGCTCTTGCCCGATCGAGAAACCAGTCCATTGCGGAACAGTCAAACGAACCGGTCCGGCCCAGACAGTCTGACTGGGCCAGCCTCGCCAGCAGTTCGAGGTCGACCTTGCGCGCCAACCGTCGGAAAGCCCCGTCGCCCACGTCATGCGTGCTCCTGTGCCACATGCCGGGCTTCAGATGCTGGGCCACCAATCCCACGACCTGGTGACGGACGTCGTAGCCGTTCATGGTGTGAATGTTCAGACGGTCGAGCACGGCGTGAGTCGGTGCGACGCCGGCTTCCTCGTGGTTTCTGGAGCGGATCCGTCCGTCGATGAACTCCGTCGTCGCCGGCTTACCCAGGTCGTGGCACACCGCGCCCAGCATGACGGCCACCTGCTGGGGACGAGGAAGGTCGTCAATGCGGGTGCGGGCCTCGTCAATGACCAGCATCGTGTGCACCCAGACATCTCCCTCCGGGTGCCACTCCGGTTCCTGCTCGCAGCCGACGAGGGCTTTGAGTTCCGGCCAGAGCCGGTCGACGACGCCAAGCTCCAGCGCCAGTTCGAAGCCCCGCGACGGTGCGTCAGCCAGCAGCAGCAGTTTTTCCAGCTCACCCCAGATCCGCTCTGCCGGGAGATCGTCGAGCGGGATGGCGCGGCATATCTGTCGCGTCCGCTTGTCCAGCGTCAGCTCGAAACGGGCCGCGAACTGCAGTGCCCGAAGCACACGCAGACTGTCATCGGCGAAGGTCGCCGGGTCGACGATCCGCAGTTGACGCCGTTCGAGATCCGCCTGGCCGCCGTGCGGATCCAGATAATCCTCAGTTTCCGGGTCCCACGCGATCGCATTGATCGTGAAGTCGCGCCGACGTGCGGCTTCCTCCACGGAGAGGTGCGGATCGCCGGTCACGACGAAACCGCGATGTCCCCGGCCAGTCTTCGATTCGGTTCGTGGCAGCGCCACATCGACGCCACCCACCTTGTAGACCGTGAAGCTCTCACCCACCGTATCGACGGGCGCGATGTCTTCCAGGAGTACCCGCAGGCGTTCCGCCTCAATCCCGTGCACCTCCAGATCGATGTCTTTCGAGGTCCGACCCAGGAGGCGGTCACGTACCCATCCGCCCACGAACAACGCCCGCCCGTCGGCTGACCGAATACGTTCCGCGATCTGCATCGCCAATTCGAATTCGGTCATGGCTTCAGCGTTCTCGCGAGCCGGAATCCGTAGTCGGTGTAGCGAAACGAGGGATCGAGGCTGCTGCGGGCGGCGGTGCGGTTGATCGTGATGGCATGTCGCCAAGCTCCGCCGCGCGACGCGCGTCGTGTCCCTGTCGCTGGTCCGATCGGGTTGAGAATCGGTGCAGTGGCGTAGAAATTGCGGTCGTGCCAGTTGGAGCACCACTCGTGAATGTTCGCGGCGATGCCGTACAACCCGAATCCGTTCGGCCGACCGAGTGTCACCGACCAGGGGCCATCAAGCGGACCATGGCCATCATTGGGAATCCAGTCCGGAATCGTGTCGCCCCAGGGATAGCGACGGCCGTCCGGACCACCGCGGGCGGCCCGCTCCCATTCCGCTTCCGTGGGGAGCCGTACCATCCGCCCGTCCCGCGACGACCGCCAGGCGCAGTATGCGCGGGCGTCGTGCCAATTGACGCCAACCGCCGGCTGGTCTGGGCGGCTGAACGCTGGATTGTCCCACTCCCGCGGGTCGGGATGAGCCGTCTCGGCCAGGAATTGCGCGTATTCAGACCGGGTGACCGGGTACCTGGCTATCTCGAACGCGTCGACCCAGCGCCGGCGTACCGGGAGTTCCGCAGCCTGACCTTCGTGGCTGCCCATGACGAACCACCCCCGCGGGACGGTGACGAAGCTCGACATGCGGTGAATCTTGGCATGGATGGGCCCGACACGCGACGATGGTTGGCCGGCTGATGGTCCGTGCCGCCGAGATGTCGCCCAACGCTGATATTATTGAGACTCTGGCCAGGGCCATGGGCGCCACATCGGTAGCCGGCGCGGTCACGCCCACTCCATTCATGCGTACCGCAGTGAGCGTTCGGTTCGGGACATCGTTACTGGCCGGCATCGTCGGGTTGGCCTCCAGTGGCTGTTCCTTGCGCACGATGGCGGTGAATGCCATCGTGCCGACATTGGCGAACCCCGACGTGTATCTGTCCGAGGAAGATCCGCAACTGGTGCGGGAGGCCTTGCCCTTCCTGCTCAAGACGATTGAGTCGATTCTGGACTCTGAGCCTGACCAGGACCAGGCTCTCGTGTTCGCGTGCACGGGGTTTGCGCTCTACGGCAACGCGTTTCTGCAAGTTGACGCCGAGGCTGCAGATTGGGAAGGCGACTACGAGCGTTCTGCCTTGCTGCGGGAACGCACCTGGCGCATTTACGTGCGGGCGCGCGACTACTGTCTGCGCAGCCTCGAACTGAAGTATGCCGGCCTGGGCTCGCGGCTCCGTGATGAGCCGGCATCGGCGCTGGCTGAGACCGCCGCAGAGGATGTGGAGGTGTTGTATCTCCTTGGCGCAGCCTGGGGGCTGGCCATTTCGAACGCGCTCGACCAGCCCGCGTTGGTCGCCGATCTACCGGCCGTGCGCGCGCTCCTGGGACGGGCGCTCGAACTCGATGAGGACTACGAGCGAGGTTCGCTGCACGCCGCGCTGATTACCCTGGAGTCGCTGCCACCCGAGTTGGGCGGGTCCCCCGAACGAGCACGCGAGCATTTCGAGCGCGCCGTCGAGCTGTCGGAGGGACTCGACGCCGGCCCCTACGTCGCGTTTGCGTCCGGGGTCTCGGTGCCACAGGAGAATCGGGCCGAGTTTCAGGAACTACTCACGACGGCACTGGCCGTTGATCCGGATGCAGAGCCGAGCCTCCGGCTGCTGAATCTGATAAGCCAACGCCGGGCGCGGTCCCTGCTTGCTCAGGTCGACGACCTGTTTTTTGACCCACTGGAGACGGAGGAGACCCTTCCATGAGATCCCGATGGCTAGTTGTTGCTGTGGCCCTGGCCCTGGCCCCGGTCGTGTTGTTCGCGCAACGTGGAGTCAGGATCCAACTTGGGTCCATTCTGCCCGCCAACTCCGTATGGGACAAAGTCCTGAAGGAGATGGCGACCGAGTGGGCGAGGGAGACCGATGGTCGCGTGGAGCTTCGCGTACTTGCAGGCAATGTCAAAGACGAGGGCTCTCTGGCGCGCCGCCTCAAAGCGGGCCGACCGCAGGCCGCCGTGTTCGGGTTTCCCGGCGACATCGACGAAGCCTTCAACGTGCTCAATATCCCGTTTTTCCTCGAATCCGACGAGGAGACGCTCCATGTCGTCGAGAAGCTGACACCCAGGTTTGAAAAGGCGCTGGCCGATCAGGGTCTGGTTCTGCTCAACTGGGGGCACGCGGGGTGGGCGCACTTCTTTACCGCGGACCGTGTCGAAAGCCTGGATGACCTGCGACGAACGAAGCTCTACACCGGCGCCGGCGACGAAAAGATGCTCCAGTGGTACAAGGAGAGCGGGTTCAACCCGGAGCCGCTTGCCGTGACCGACGTGCTGCTGGGATTGAACACCGGGCTGATCAACGCGCATCCCAGTCCGCCGTACGCGGCACTGTTGTTTCAGTGGTACGAAAAGACGCCGTTCATGCTCGACATCCCGTTGGCCCCGATTCTCGGCATCACCGTCGTGACCGAGGGGATCTGGAACCAGGTGAGCGCAGGGGACCGTCAGGCGCTGCTGGCGTCCGCCAAGCGAGTCGAACAGGACCTGTTTCGCCAGGTGCCGGCTCAGGAACGCGAATCGATTGCTCAGATGAAGACGCGCGGCCTTACGGTGGTCGAGCCAAGCGACGCTGAGAGAGAGGCGTTCAGGCTGGCCGCTGACGAACTGACAAGGTCGTGGCGGGGGACGATGATCCCCGCCGACGTGTACGACATGGCATTGCGCGAGCGAGACGCGTTCCGCGCCGCTCGCTGAGCGCTCGCGACCGGACCCTACACGATCTCTCATGAGTGTCAGCGCGCCTGAAGCGAGTGCAGGGCGTTACCCGCTGGTTCGGGCGCTCCGCGGGAGCGAAGAACTCGTCGCGAGTCTTGCGCTCGGGGCGATGGTGCTCCTGCCACTGGCGGAGATCGTGGTCCGTCCCGTACTCTCCGGCGGCATCCCCGGCTCCATCTCGTTTGTTCAACATCTCACCCTCTGGGTAGGCTTTCTCGGGGCCGCGCTGGCGGCCCGCGAGGGCAAGCTGATCGCGCTGGCGACGGCCACCTTCATCCCTGAAGGACCGACCCGTCGGGCCTCCGAGGTATTTGCGGGACTCATCGGCTCGGCGGTCTCGACGATCCTCGCGACGGCCGCCTACCACCTCGTGCTGTTCGACAAAGAGGACGGCACGATGTTGGCCGCCGGTGTCCCAGTGTGGGTCGCCCAGCTGGTGTTGCCAGTTGCCTTTGCCGTCATCGCGCTCCGGTTGGCCTGGCGCGCGTCACCTGGCTGGATCGGCAAAGCGGTCGCTTTGTCCGGCGTGGTTCTGGGGCTGTGGCTGGGGCTGACGGACTACGTGCTCGACGGGGTGACACTCTGGCCGCTTATCGCCCTGGTATTGGCGGCAGCAGTGCTCGGCGCACCGATTTTTACGATTTTGGGCGGCGCGGCGGTCTTGCTGTACATGGGGGATGGCGATCTGCCGGTCATCGTCACCATCGAGACCTATGGGCTCAATATTCAGCCCCACCTGCCGGCCATCCCGCTCTTTACGCTCGCGGGTTTCATTCTGGCGCAGGGGAATGCGTCGGAGCGGCTCCTACGGGTATTTCGTGCGGGCGTCGGCTGGATCCCAGGTGGCACCGCCATCGTGTGCGTGCTGTTGTGCGCGTTCTTCACCGTGTTCACCGGGGGCTCAGGCGTCACGATTCTGGCGCTTGGGGGTCTGTTGTTTCCAGCCCTCCTCAAAGATGGGTATCGAGACCGTTTTTCGCTCGGCCTGCTGACCGCGTCCGGGTCTCTTGGTCTGCTGTTTCCGCCAGCGATGCCGCTGATCCTCTATGCGATCGTCGCCCAGGTCGCACCTGACGATCTGTTTGTCGCCGGTCTCGCGCCTGGCGTCCTGCTGGTCGGCCTGACCGCGGCGTGGGGCGTCCGCGAGGGTGTGGTCACTGGTGCCGGCCGGCACCGATTCGGCTGGCCAGAATTCCGGGCGTCGCTCTGGCGTGCCAAATGGGAACTCAGTATTCCGTTTGTCGTCATGGGCGTCCTGTTCAGCGGCTTCGCGACCCTGGTCGAAACGGCCGCGTTCACAGCGTTTTACGCCGCGCTGATCCAGGGGATCATTCATCGTGACTTCGCTCTCGGACCTGGACTGCGTGAGGCGTTTACCGAATGTGTGGTCCTGGTCGGCGGGGTCTTGATCATTCTGGGAGTCGCGGTCGGGTTCACCGCCTATCTGGTGGACGCGGAGATGCCGTTCCTGCTCGTGGAATGGGCGGAAGCCAATATCGGTTCGCGCTTCGTGTTCTTGCTCGGCCTCAACATCTTTCTGTTGCTGGTCGGGTGCGTGATGGATATCTTCTCGGCCATCTTCGTGGTCGTTCCGTTGATCGTGCCGGTGGCGGAGCAGTTCGGCGTCCACCCGTTGCATCTGGGCATCATCTTCATCGCCAACCTGGAACTCGGGTTCCTGACCCCGCCGGTTGGTCTCAATCTGTTCCTGGCGTCGTATCGATTTGACCGGCCGCTACTCGAGGTCTATCGAGCGACGGTACCGCTGCTCGTGATTCAGGGACTAGGGGTGCTGATCCTCACCTACGTCCCGTGGCTCACACTGGGTCTGCTTGAATGGCTCGGACGTCTCTGATTCCGCCACGGTCCGGTTGGAGCGACGTCCACTGACACTGTCTCGGAGGGGTGCAATGCGGATGCGAACCTGGGTAGGGATCGGGAGTCTGACACTGGCCCTGGTCGGATGTGGCGAGGTTGAAGAGGTTGAACCGGTGACCGAGGCCCCCGAGGCTCCGGTCGTGTCGGAGGACCCAGCCAACGAGGAGGTGCGATTGACGAACCTTCGCCAACTCACCGTCACCGGTCAGAACGCGGAGGCCTACTACGCGTTCGACGGAAGCCGTCTCATTTTCCAGACCGAACGGGAAGGCGTGCCCTGCGATCAGATCTACACGATGGCGCTCGACGGCACGAACGCAGAGATGGTGAGCACCGGTGATGGACGGACCACCTGCGGCTACTTTTTCCCGGACGGCGAGGCGATCGTCTATGCGTCGACCCATCTCGGCGGAGCCGAGTGCCCCCCGGAGCCGGGTTTCGAGATGGGCTATGTCTGGCCTGTGTATGACACCTATGACATCTTCACGGCGAATCCTGACGGGTCGGGCCTGACCCGGATTACCAGCGAGGACGGGTACGACGCGGAAGCGACGGTTGGACCGGATGGTCGCATCGTCTTTACCAGCGTCCGCGATGGGGACATGGAGATCTACTCCATGAACGGTGACGGGTCGGATGTGCAGCGACTGACGAATAGTCCGGGTCCCGACGGCGGCCCGTTCTTCTCACCCGATGGCAGCAAGATTGTCTATCGCGCACGTGCCATCCCACCCGGAGAGGCACTGGACGATTTCCGGTCGTTGCTCGCCGAGGGGCTGTGGCGCCCAACCGCGCTGGAGATTTTTGTCATGGACGCCGATGGCTCCAATCCGCGACAGGTGACACAACTTGGGGGCGCCAACTTTGGACCGTTCTGGCACCCGGACGGCGAGCGGATTATCTTCAGTTCCAACTATCACGACCCGGCGGGCCGCAATTTCGACCTCTTCATGATCAACGAGGATGGCACCGGGCTCGAGCAGGTTACGTTCAACGGGACATTCGACGGGTTTCCTATGTTCTCGCCGGACGGCGCCCACCTCGTGTTCGCCTCCAACCGCGATGCCCGCGTCGAGGGCGACACGAACGTGTTCATCGCGGACTGGGTCGAATAGTCCCAGTGGGCGCTGGGGGGCGCCCGGTCGCTAGTGCGCGCGGCGGGCACCGGTCCGCTCGCGTAGGAGGTGCGTCAGCGTGCGCCCGTAGTAGCGAAGCACCTGGCGTTCGCGGGGCCGGTATCGGTCTCCCTGGACCGCGATAATCCCGCGGGCGACAAGGGGACGGGTGGCCTGGTCCACGGCCTCACGCCCGCTTTGCACGCCGAGGTTGGCCTCCCGAAGGCGTAGCGTGACCAGCAGGTCATCAATCCGGTCTTCCAGTTCGCGTCTGCGTGTCGATGGTCGGAGGCACGCCGCCACGAGGGCAGTGGGCAGCACTTTATAGGCGGAGCCGATGGCGTCGCGTGTCTGGTGCGTCAGGGTCACCAGACCGCGCCGAGACTCCGGGTCCACGGTAGAAATCGGGATTGGCTCGCCGAACGTGACGAACGCTCGAGACTCGTATCCTACCGAGTAGCGCACCATTTCGGCGACTTCCGACGAGAAAGAACGCTGTGCACGCTTCACACCCTGCCGAGCCAACGCCTGATCCTCCAGGACGAGGTCATAGGCGATGGCCACAGGCACGATCACGGCGTCCGGGTGGCGGGCGTGCATCACCGCCTGCAACAGGCCGGTCTTGAGCGGCTTGAATTCGCCGCTGTAACTTCGGCCGCCCTCCAGATACAGAAACAGATCGTGGCGGTGCACGATTTCAGCGACATACGCTCTCAACGTTGCCAAGTACGCCGGGTCGCGAGAGTCGCGTCTGATCGGGATAGCGCCGGTCACATGCCGATTGACGAGACCCATCGCGCCTTTGAACAGGTTGATCCCGGCCGCGATGACCGGCGGGCGGATCCCGTTCTCGTCGAGCACCAGCAGCTCGACCAGGTAGTCCATGTGACTCTTGTGGTTCGACGCGTAGATGACTCGGTTCGTGGCGGTGGCGGCCTGCGGAATCTCGATGTGCTCCGGGTGGCGCGCTAGCTTGCGAAGAATCGGGTACAGCGGGTGCTTCAGGGTGCGATAGACGGAGTATCGCTGCGTCGTCCTGAGTTCGCCGAGATACGCGGAAATGCGCTCGTGGGCCTGATCCGGAGTGACTCCCGGCCCCCCCCGCAGGTATCGGGCCACCTCTTGACGAGAGAGCACCGCCTCAGAGATGTCATTCTCCACATCGGCACTATACATCGGACGAGGGTCGCGTTGACTCTCGCCCGAGAGGCGTGGGATCACGGCGTGACGGTCACGATGGCCGGGCTGGAAAGCCGCACGGTCAGTGGCGACCCTGGCGGTAGTCCAGCCGGTTCTGCCTCGGTACTCATTGCGGCGGCGGTCCCGCCAGCGGCTCCGATCGAGCCGCCGATGGCGGCGCCGCGCGCTCCGCCAAAGATCGCTCCGAGTATCGCGCCTCCGACGGCCGCGCCCCCGATCTTGCCGACGCTGTCACGGCCCTTCGGGTCCGCTTCTCGGTAGATCGTTTCGGTCACGACCGGAACTCGCGTCCGCTCATCCATCACCAGTGTGTGGAACCGGATGCCCAAACGAGAGGCGTCGCGCAGCTTGCCGCCCTGCTCCACTAGGACCACCGACCCAAGCATCTGTGTGCCAGCCGGGACCGCGACCTGATCGGCTACCAGGACGTCCCTCGTGACCCGAGCCTCCACCAGATCTTCCACTTCGGCCGTGCGGGTCGAGACGCCCGTTTCCATTTCCAAGCCGATGACCGAGTCTGCCGCGATTTCATACTCGATGAAGGCCGGCGGCGGCAGGGCAGGTTCGGCACGTCGTTCGACTACCAGAGGCCTGGCCTCCAGCGGCTGGGTGGCATCCGCGTCCGAGGTAGCGCTTTCTGCGCGACTCCACCCTTCGACCGTTGGTACGTCAGCGGCACTCCGGTCGTTCCTGGCACTTCGTTCTGGTTTCGGCTCTGGGGGACGAACGGTCCCTGCCGCGCGGTTGCCATCCTCCGAAGTGGTTGGCGCGGACGTGCGCGCGGGGGCGGTTTCGGTCCTGGGCACCCACACTTCCGGCGTCGCCGTCGGGCGAGGCTCCGCCGTGGGTGCCGTGGCGGTGTCCGGTGATGTCCCGTTCGACGCAGACGGTTCGGTCTGGGCGGCCGCCGCTGTGCGCCACGTTTCGCGCGCCATGGGTGCCGGCGTCGGGCTGGAAGCAGACGGTGCCGGCGGAGCGGCCGACGTTCGTTCGACTGGCGCTGGTGCGACGGGGGTGGCCCGTGCCTCTCCCGTGACATCCAGATGGGTGGACGGTGCTGGCGTCCCCACGGTAGCTTCCGTGGCCTCGACGGCGAGGGGCGGGGCCGCTCCGGTCGCCCCGCTTGGCGGGGTGGCGTTCTGTCGCACCGCCACGTACGAGCCGGTTCCAGCCGCCAGCATGACAGCGGCAAGTCCAACGAGCGCGATCGGTTTGGTCACCATCTCAAGTCCCTCGCCCCAAGACAATAGCAATTGTCATGCCCAACCTGGTCTGGGGCAGGCATGCCATCGCGCGGCGAATCACCGCGGGACGGGTGGGGACCTGTTTTTCGGTCAAACCAGCGCCTTCCTACACCCGCGGGGTGTGAAGCCAGGAGGTCTCCGCGAGGGCGTTGGGCGCAGGCGCCCACTCTTGCGGGATGTCGCGGCGCGATGGTGTACACTCCCTGACCGAACTTCGCGATCGACGCCGCCAGGCCCCGTGGCATCACCAGCGCATAGCCGTGAGCCATACCGATACCGCCCAGCGGCGAGGCCGGCACTGTCCTAGTTCTTCTTTTCAGGCTCCTGACCTGGGGCACTCTCGATCTGTCTCCCGGAAGAGACGGTCAGGCGTTGGCGAGAGGACAGCCCGTGACGTGGCCTGGCGAATCGGGCGCAACTACGTTCGTGAGGGCCCAATCCCGTCGGGCGCCTCGCGTAGGACACGCAGACTCTGGTGCCCAACAGAATCACGGTAACAGTCGTCGGCGGTGGCATTATCGGGTGCGCCGTCGCCTACGAGTTGGGGCGACGCGGCGCAGACGTCTGTGTCCTCGAGCGCCGCGATGTGGGTCAGGGGGCCACCCAGGCCTCGGCTGGGATACTGGCCCCGTTCATTGAGGCGGACCATGCCGGACCCCTCCGCCAACTGGGCTCGAGGAGCCTTGAGTTATACAGCCGGTTTGTGTCTGACGTCGTCGCCGACAGCGGCGCGGTCGTGCCCTACGAGCGTTGTGGAACACTGGAAGCCGCGATGGACGCCAGTTCATTGGCGCGGCTGGAGCGGGCCGCGCGGGCACTCTCCGAGACCGGCCTGGAATGCCGTTTGTTGAACGCCGCCGAGGCGCTGATCCAGGAGCCCCATTTGGGGCCGTCCGTCATCGGCGCGCTTCACGTGCCGTCGCATGGATTTGTCGCTGCGTCCGCGCTGACGACGGCGCTGCGCGAGGCTGCGATGCGTCATGGCGTTTCCTTCTTGGCCCCGTGCGCTGTCACGCGGTTGACCTCGACTGGGTCGAGGATGAGCGCGGAAACCAATCAGGGACCCCGGCATAGCGATGTCGTCGTGCTCGCCGCGGGAAGCTGGACTGAGGGGCTCGAGTTCGGACAGAAACCTTCCCTGCCCGTGAGGCCTGTGCGAGGCCAGTTGCTCCAGCTGCGGTGGCCCACCGGATCGCGGTTGAAGCAGGTCGTCTGGTCCACCGGGTGCTACGTGGTGCCCTGGCCTGATGGTACGACGTTGGTGGGCGCTACCGTCGAGGACGTCGGCTTCGACGAGGGCGCCACGGTGTCGGGCGTGATGAGCCTGCTGGATGCGGCGCGCGAGGTGCTTCCGGCGACGGAACACGCCGGATTCGAGGCCGTGCGAGTGGGGCTCCGGCCCGGGACTGCTGACGACCTCCCGGTCATCGGGACGCGCCGCTCGGCGCCGCGGCTGGTCTATGCGACTGGCCATTACCGGAACGGTGTGTTGTTGGCGCCGGTGACCGCGCAACTGGTCGGGGATCTGGTGCTCGAAGCGGCGCCGGGGCCGCTGCTGGAGGGGGTCTCGCCCGACCGTTTCGCCTCCGCGCCGGACGCCCGCGCGGGAGAGACGGCCGCCGCAGGTTGGGCCGGGTCGGATCCGGCGCGGATTCGGGTGGCGCGGCAAGAGAAAAAGCGGTGAGTGCGTGAAGAAGGCAACAACGCTGACAGCTGATGGTGGAACCCGGCTGCGTCGCCTCGGTCGGCGCATCGCGCTGCTCGTGGCGGCTGCCGCAGGCGTGACGCTGGTGGTGTCGGTGCTGGTGGTCGTGGCCCTGCG
>SXOW01000189.1 GCA_005778315.1 Acidobacteriota bacterium | reverse complement strand
GGCGTACAGAACCCGCACTGGCTCGCCCCCATTTCGTAGAACGCCTCGCTGACGGGATGAAGCTCGCCGTCCGAAAGCTTCGAGAGACCTTCGATCGTCGTGATGTGCATGTGATGAACGAACGGCAGGGGGAGAAGGCAGGTGGCCACCGACTGGTGTTTCGTGGAGTTGGTCTCGGGATCCCAGAAGCTCAGCACCGCAGTACACGCCCCGCAGCCGCCTTCCCCGCACACCTGCTTGCAGCCGGTGAACCCTTCCTTTCGGAGAAATTCCAGCAGACTCGAATCGATCTCGGCGGCGCCATCCCCGAAGGAAAAGCGTCTCTGGTTGACGGCAAAGTCCAGCTTCGTCATGCGGGGTCATTCTAAACACGTCGCAGGTCCGCTGCTCTTGGACATCCGCGCGTGGACCACGAGGGTCCCGGGTCGGACCCGGGACCCTAGCTGATAGCGATTCGTCGGGTGTCGCGCTGTTTCTGGTCGAGCTTCGGGAAGCGGACGGTCAGCACGCCCTTCTCGAACGTCGCTTCGGCATGCTCCTGATCGACATCCTCGGGGAGCGGCAGGCTGCGATGCACGTAGCCGTAGTAGCGTTCTGTCCGGTAGACGCCGCGCTCCGTCGTCTGATCCTCGTGGCGCTTCTCCCCACGAATCGTCAGCATCCCGTTTTCGACTGACAGCTCCACGTCGTCCTTGCTCATGCCGGGGAGCTCGATCGCGACCTTGAGTGCGCCGTCCTCATCGGAGACGTCAAGATGCGGCCAGAAGCGCGTCGGTGAAAAATCGCCAAACCAGGGCTCGCCTTCTCCGGCCAGCCAGCGATGCGCCTGACCAAAGGGGTGCTCGAAGAAGTCCCGCATCCAGTGCTGCATGGGCATCAGCGGCCCGCGGTCCTCGCGCAATGACAATGACTGGTCCGCGCTGCGAGCCGGTTTCGCCTCGGACTTCTTGTCCTCCGCGCTCCGTCGTCGAAACTTGAATGGTAGCCAACGTTCAAGGATGTTCATGGTTCACTCTCCGGTTCACGACTGGTCTCTGTTTCCCAGCATCGGGTGGGAAGAATCCCGCGTCCTGCCGCGGCTGGTCGACCGCTCATCAGGACACACACTGCTGGACCCGCCTGACGACCACGTCCAAGTCGATCGGCTTGTCCAACACATCATCGGCTTCATCACGCAGCCTGTCGATATAGTCGTGCGCGGTGCCGCCCGCTGTCATCGCGATGACGCGGCACGAGGGAACAAGCCCCTTCAACGCACGGAGCGCCTTCACCCCGGACGCGTCGGGCAGGCTCGGGTCCACAAGTGCCACCGCCGGCAGCACACCACGTTGACCCACGGTCTCCAAAGCCGCCGCGGCGGTGCCAACGTCGCATACTGAGAAGTTCGCGTCAGACAGCACTTCTCGTAACGCCCAACGCAACAAGTCGTCCGCGTCCACAATCAGGACGACCGGTCGGGCCGCGGGGTCGCCGCCGGGTGTTGTCAACTGGGGCCGCACATGGAAGGACTAGCAAGATCGTTGCCGCCATCCTCGCGATCAGGCTCCTGCGACGCCCGTGGCTCGACTCTTGCCCCTCGGTCTGGCGTCGCCAGTCGAGTCCGGCCACCAGGCAAGCGCCGTCGCGGCCGAAGCGTGGAAAGGGGCGCGGGTGTGGGGTCGGCCCGAGCACATCACGGTGTCCGACCAGGCAAGTCGGCGATCCCCGATTTGATCCGCTCAGGTCGAACCGTCAGAATGGCGAGAAGCCGGCCGGACTGACCTCGGCAGTCACTGGGTTCACCCATCGCATGCCCTCCGCTGCCGCAGCGCCTCCCACGGAAAGATTCCCCTTGGCCCCGGCTCCAGGACTCGTCCTGGCTGGCGGCGCATATGCGCTGGTAACGGTGCTGCTCGCGTGGCCCCTGGTGCGTGACATCGCCGGTGTCTTGCCCAGCGATCTCGGCGACCCGGTGCTCAATACATGGATCCTCTGGCACAACGCGACCACGCTGCCGTTCACGAACCAGTGGTGGAGTCCGCCCGTGTTCCATCCGTCGCCGAACGTGCTGGCCTACTCGGAGCATCTGTTTGGTCTCAGCCTCCTGTCCACGCCGGTCTACTGGCTGACCGGCAGCCCGATCGTCGCCTACAACGTCACATTCCTCCTGACGTTCCTGCTGTCCGGCCTGGCCACCTATTTGCTCGTGTTCGAGCTGACGAGCCGCCGGGACGCCGCCTGGCTGGCCGGCCTCGCCTTCGCGTTCGCGCCGTATCGTATGGACCAACTGGCCCACCTGCAGGTCCTCGCCTCGTACTGGATGCCGCTGGGCCTGTTCGCGCTGCATCGCTACTATCGCCGCGGCGAGGGACGCTGGCTGCTGTTGTTCGGGGGGTCCGGGCTGATGAACGGGCTCAGCAACGGCTACTACTTGCTCTTCTACCCGTTGCTGATACTTCCGTGGGTACTCTGGTTCACGACGAACGAAGGTTGGTGGCGCCGGACACTCGCCGTCGCGGGGATCGGAACGGTCGCCGTCATGCTGCTCACCCCCTCGCTGCTCACGTACCAAGCGGCGCACGATGACATTGGACTGCGCCGGACCCCGGCTGAGATTCGGACGTTCAGCGCCGACGCCGCCGGGTTGGTCAGCGGTCCACCACATTCGGTGGCCTGGAGCTTCCCTGAGGCGGTGTGGCGACCAGAAGGTCAGCTCTTTCCGGGGTTGACCACGGTGGCGCTGGTTGGCCTCGCGCTCTGGCGCGTCCGCTGGCGCCCGCGTGGGCCGGAGCCATCCGGGCTCAGGGTGGTCAGGTCCGCGGTCGCCCTCGTCGGGCTGGTCTTCGCCGCCGCGCTCCTCGTACGCGCCGTGGTGGGACCGTGGCAGCTCGCCTTTCCCGGTCTCCCGATCTCCACGGTCAGGATGGACAAGGTCATCGCGCAGGGCATGCTCGCCTGGTTCCTGTGGGCGCTGCTGAGCCCACCCGGCGCGTGGGCGTATCGCCGCCATTCGCCGTTCGCCTTCTACTGCGTGGCGACATTCCTGCTCTTCATGCTGGCCCTCGGACCCGAACCGCAGATGTTCGGTCACCGTTTCATGTCGCACTCGGTCTACAGCGCGCTCACCTGGCTCCCCGGCTACGACAGTCTGCGAGCGCCGGCCAGGTTCTGGATGCTCGCGACCATCTGTACCGCCGCCCTGGTGGGGCTGTCGTTCACGCGCCTGGTCCCGCTCACCCATCGATACCGCCGCGCCGGTGTAGCCGTGCTCACGATCGGACTCCTGACCGACGGCTGGATCGCCCTGCCCGTCGTCGCGATTCCGGCGCGGTCCGCCGTCCTCGACCAGATCGATGGCGGCCTGCTCGAACTGCCGCTCGGATTGCTGGAACACGACACCACGTCGATGCTGCGCGCCACCGACCACCGCCAGCCGCTGGTCAACGGGTACAGCGGATACGCACCACCTCACTACGCCGCGCTCCAGGCTGGGCTCGCCACGCACCTACCGGAGATGCTTGACATCGTGGCGGCCCACGGGGTCCGGTTCGTGCGTATCGATCGGAGCCTCGATACCGATGGGGCGCTCGAGCGTTTCGTGTCCGCGCATGGCGGCAGCCGGCTCGTGGCGCAGGCCGCCAGCGAGGCGCTCTTCGAGTTACCTCGGCGCGTCGCACGCCGTGACCGCCCGCCCGGCAGTCAGATGCTCGAGATTGCCGAGATCCGCGCGAACGTCAACCCGCACCTGGCGGGTCAGATGGTCGACGACAAGCTGGAGTCCCGGTGGCAGGGTGGCCCGCAGGTTCCAGGGCAGGAGGTCTGGGTGGACCTGGGGAGTCCGCACGCCATTGGGGCCGTCGTCATGCACCTCGGGCCGTATCGGGCGGACTTCCCCCGTGGCCTCGCCATCGACCTGTCCGTCGATGGACGCCGCTGGTCCGAGGTCTGGGCCGGCCCTCTCGATGTGCTCGCAGTGAGAGGCGCGCTCCACCAACCTCGCGAGCAGCCGCTTGCCTGTGATCTGGCGGGCCGCGTCGGGCGCTACATCCGCCTGCGCACGACGGGCGCCGACCCGATCTTCTACTGGTCGATCGCGGAGCTGGCGGTCCTGGCTCCATCCTGATCGCGCACGCCGCGACGTGTCCTCGCGCCGAGGGGCAGCGGCGGACGCATCGTGTGGCACACTCTAGTGGCGCGTGTCGGGGGAACGTCCGTCCTGACCCGATCCGTGGCGCGAGTGGTATTCGCCTCGCGCCTTGGTCGGCTCGGATGCTCGGCGGCAATGAACGAATGGAGGCCCTGTCATGACCCGGCGTCGTTCTCGCCAGCCCGGCAGGAGACGCTCGCGACCACAGCGGGCGGCCCCCGGGGCGCCGCCCGGGACTCTGGCGCCACCCCCCGGTGCCAGCCCCTCCCACATCGTCGTGCGAAGGTTCGGCCCTGACGTCTTCGAAGAGAAGGCGCTTGCGCAGATCGACGAGCTCGCCTCGCTTCGCGATCCATCGTCCTGCCTGTGGGTCGATGTGACGGGCCTTGCCGATGCCGGAACCATCGCCGCGATTGGCACAGCGTTCCAGCTTCACGATCTTTCTCTCGAGGGTGCCCTCGACCCAGCCCAACGCGGCAAGGTCAATCACTACGAGCACTACATCTTCGCCGTGCTCAAGACCCTGACGATGACGGAACACGTCGAGTCCCATCAGCTCAGCTTGTTCTTTGGTGATCGATTCGTCGTGACCCTCCAAGACAAGAGCGACCCGGCGCTCGAACCAGTGCGCGAACGACTTCGCCACGCGCGCGGCAAGATCCGCACCCGCGGCGCCGACTATCTCGCGTACACGCTCATCGACGCGGTCATCGATCACTACTTCCCGGTGGTAGAGCGCTTCGATGACCAGCTCGAGTCTGTCGAGGACCTCGTGTTGGAGGAACAAGGGGCCGACTCGATCGATCTCGCACGAGGCGCGCGTCAGGATCTGCAAGTGATTCGACACGCGGTCTGGCCCGCCCGGGACGTCGTCACCGCGCTGCTCCACGAAGACGCAGGCTACGTCACGGACGAGACGCGGGTGCACCTACGCGACTGTTACGACCACATCGTTCAACTCCAGGAGATGATCGAGTCGTCACGCGAGATCGCGGCGAGCCTCCTCGAGTCCTACATCTCGCGCGTCAGCCTGCGGACGAACGAGGTGATGAAGGTCCTCACCGTCATCGCCACGATCTTCATCCCCCTGACATTCATCACGGGTCTCTACGGCATGAACTTCAATCGGCAGAGATCGCCGCTGAACATGCCCGAGCTCGACTGGTACTGGGGCTATCCCTTCTCGCTTCTGATCATGCTCGGCACCGTGGCGGGGTCGTTGCTCTACTTTCGGCGGAAAGGTTGGTTCCGCGCAGGACACCGCACGCGACATGATGGACATGACGAGGAAAGGCAGCGCCAGGGTCCGGAGTCTCGATGAGCTGGATCAAGTTGACCATCATCGCGACCCCGCACGGGTACCACCGAGCCATTTGTCCGTGTGCATTGCCACGTCTGCCGGCAGCCCTCATGCGCCATAGTCCTCCGGAGGCGCCGGTGCGTGCTCCTTGGGCTCTGGCACATCGGTGAGCGTCGCTTCGGTCAAGAGCAGCACACTGCCCACGGAGACCGCATTTTCGAGTGCTATCCGCACCACTTTGGTCGGGTCGACGATGCCTGCCTGCAAGAGGTCCACATACGAGCTGGTGGCCGCGTCAAATCCCATGTTCCCTTCCCCGCGCCGCACGCGGTCGACGACCACCCCGGCGTCGACATCCGAGTTCTCCGCGATGCGCCGGATCGGCGTCTCCAGGGCCT
>SXOW01000188.1 GCA_005778315.1 Acidobacteriota bacterium | reverse complement strand
ATCGCCAGGTAGGCAGGGTCCACATTCGGTCGTCGCCAGGCAATGCGCAACGAGTCGACGTTGTCGGCATTGATCTGGTCGAGGCCGGAGTATTTGGTGCTCCCGATATCCCCACCAAAGCTCTGCCACTCGCCGTCGGTCGCGCCGTACTGGGCGAAAGTCGTCTGGGCCGTCAGGGTCAGCACGGCCACGGTCAATACCACTACCTGACGAGGACGCATGTGCAGATCCTCCTTGAAATGCGGCTCACGAGCGAAGCTGCAGTATAGCCGCAGATCAAGGCCAGGCCTCGGCCCGGTGGGCGCCCGCGGCGCGAGGCAGGCGTTTTACGATGCCGCTGTAGTTCAGCAGCGTGCGGTCACTGGCGGTGACCGTCCCTCGGACAAACGTCAACGATCGCGCCCGACGCACCACCTCGGCGGTCGACTCGATGAAATCCCCCACCTGACCGGGCGCGGTGAACTCGCTGCTCAGCGAGACCGTCACGCATCGTTCACCCTCGAGGCCATGAATGGCAGCGAGACACAGCGCGAAGTCGGCGAAGGTCATCAACATCCCGCCGTGTATCTGTCCGGCCGTGTTGGCGTGTTTCGGCTGGGCCTCGAAGGCGAACCGCAGACAACCATCCAAATCCTCCTTGAAGCACATCGGGCCGACGAGTTCTTCGAACGGGTCGATCCATTCGAACAGTCGATAACCTTTGGGAATCTGCATACGCTGGCTCATCGATGCGGGCGCACCCGTGTCACGCCGTCGACCGGGGCTCACGACGCCGCGACGGCGTCGAGTCGGAGACGGCATGGAGCCTGGACGTCGGCCCGGCCACCAGGTCCAGAATCTGTTCGGGATGCGCCAGCCAGTGACGCGGCTCATGTGGCTCCAACGCGCCGCGCGGAAACGGTCCCCAGAGCACTGCCGCCGTCGCCACCCCAGCCGCGTGACCGGCCATGCAGTCGAACGGCGAATCCCCGATGAAGACGGCGCCCTCTGCCGGGCGGTCCAGCCGCGCGAGCGCCTCGACCACGGGCGCCGGTTCCGGCTTGTGTCGCGTCACGTCATCCGACGACACCACGACCTCGAAGTACTCTGCGAGCCCACAGTGCCACAGCCCGTGCATCGTCGCCGCACGGTTCTTGCTCGTCACGATGCCGAGCGCCACCCGGGCGGCCGCCAGTCGAGCCACAACCCGAACAATGTCCGGGAACGCGCTCACCAGCCGGTCGTGATGGATCTGCTGGTAGGTGCGATACGTCTCGACCATCCCGTCGACGTCGGCGGCGGTGCGGGCGAAACGAGCCAACTGCGGGCGCAGCGGCCTGCCAAACCCCGACCGCCAGTCAGCCTCCGACGGCACGGCATCCAGATGCGTGCGCATCGTGTGCCGAAAGGAGGCCATGATCAACTCGGTTGAGTCGATCAGCGTGCCGTCAAGATCAAAAAGAACCGTGGCGTAGCCGGGCATCGGCGCCTGCGGATTATACCCCCGGCCCCCGTGGCACAGGCCGTGTGGCGGTTGCTAGAAGCTGACGCTGGTGCGGACGTGGACGCGGGTGCTGTCGTGCAGGTCGTGACCGACGTCCAGCTGCAGGTTCACGAACGCCGCGCTGATGAAGACGCCGACACCGACACCGCGCGAAAACTGCGCCTTGCGTAGCTGCTCGTCCGCGTCGAAGACCGCGCCGCTGTCGACGAACAGGCGAATCCCGGTCTTCCCGAAGCTCATCGGCGCGTTGAGCGGGACCCGCAGTTCGGCGGAGACCGCGGCGAGGCGGTCGCCCGCTTGCTCGCCGACACGGTGACCTCTCACGGAGTCGCCCCCACCCAGCAGCGGTTGCGCGTAGAGAGGAACCGACGTGCTGGCACCCTGGTAGGTCGCACGCAGAGCCACCACGGTCTGCCCCACCAACCCGAGGAACACCCGAGCGTCCAGCTGCGGCTGCTGCACCACGGCAACGCCGCCCGTCGGATCGAGCCACTGCCAGCCGGCCTTGACGAAGACCGCATCACGAGGAAAACCGACATCGCGACGGGTGTCGAATTCGAGCCCGACGCGGTGCGTCGCGACCTGATCCTTCTGGAGCCCGAAGCTCACGTCAGCCAAACGGGTGTCGGCCGAGACCCGCAGTCCCGCCACCAACGCTCGATCTGCGCCCACCCATACCTCGGACCGACGGTCATGGATATCGAAGTGCGTGTTGAGCACCCGCCTGGCCGACACGCCGCCGCGGAGCGCGTCGATCGGCCCGCGGTCGAACCGCTTGTCGAGCTCGAGCGCGACCTGTCGGGTCCCCCCGACAGACAACGGCACCGACATCGTCCCTCTGTCGCCAAGCACGTCCACCAGAGTGAACCGCGCGCCACCCGTGAACCCCTCGCCCTCGGTGTAATCGACAATCGGGGCGAACATCGTCTGCCGCAGGGCTGTCGCCAAGACCCGCGCCATGCGACCACCCGCGACCGACGCCGCCGGCCGTTCCTCCACGACCAGAATCAGCGCCACCTCATCCGTGCGCGTCAATGACGTGTAGCGTTTCCGGACGTCGACTGCGTCGAACCGGCCGCTCGCGCGCAACCGATTGGCGATGGTCTCCAGGCCGTCGGACGGGAGCCTGTCGCCGGGCGCAACCCCCGCGAGACCCAGCACGTCCGCGTCGGGTACGGAGTAGT
>SXOW01000187.1 GCA_005778315.1 Acidobacteriota bacterium | reverse complement strand
GCCGAATGGCTACACCGAGCCGATTCTGCACGCCCGGCGCCGGGAGGCGAAAGCAAAGTTCGGAGGCTAGCTGTCGTCACAGCGGCAAGAAGAACATCCAGCCTTCTGCGAGCCGCTGTTCGGTCCGGACCCGGCCGTCCCCGGCTCCACAGATCACCCGGGTTTGCGCCTGGCACGCCTTGAGCACGGTGTCGAAGTTGGCGTCGACTTCGGGATGGTTCCGTTCGGAAGGGTTCGGACCCAGTCCGAGATCCATCGCCATGTCGCCCGGAATGACCATGATGGCGCTGATGGGGGCTTCGAGAATCTCGTGGATATTGTCGACCGCCTCCTGTGACTCGATCATCGCCACCGCGAACAACTCCCCGTCGGGATTGAGCGGCCAGACATCCGCCTTGGCGGCATACTCCGCACCCCCCATCCCCCAGAGCCGCATCGCGCCACCGGGCCCCCACCCACGTTCACCACGCGGTTCGGCCGGCGCCGATGAACTCTTCTGCGGCGGATAGCGCATCGACCGGACAAAACGGACCGCCTCCTCCTTGGTGTCCACGTGAGGCAGAATCACGCCGTACCCACCGATGTCCAGCACCTGTTTCACGGCCCATTTGAAGTCCTCGTCACCTTCCTGCGGAATCCGCACCAGCGGAGCGAGACGCATGCGGCCATCGGGGTCGCGGTCCTTGTCCATCTCGGCGAGCACCGACTGCACCAGCTCACCCGAAAACGGCGAGTGTTCCATGTCAACGAAGCGCCAGTGCACGTTCGCCACGGCCGCCTGTCCGTTTTCGATCGCGTCGATGACCTTGTTCAGTCGAGTCGGCGCCTGGGCGTGGGCCGACGTCGACGCACACAGGGCGCCGAGCGCGACCACACAGACCGCCAGGCCGCGCCCAAGCCGTAACCAGGCAGTCACACCAACATGCATCGAGTCCGCATTCATCATCGTGTCCTCTCCCTACGCGGTATGTCTGAGCCCCGCCGCTGCTCAGCACTGAATTCCTGTGGGCACATGATGTCCGTACTCGCACGCCCACGCAAATCCTCCGAAGGGAGAACGGCGGCCTGAAGGCTTGCGCCACCGGGTTCGGAGGGTGGCGCGTGGTTCCCCTACAGCAGCCCGACCATCGGTCCCAGGGTGACCATCAAGACCGTGATCAACACAACCCAGCAGACGCTGAGGATGACGCCCGGCGTGAACATGTCGAGCATGCGGTAATAGCCCTTGGTGTAGGTCACGAGCGGGACCGCGTCAAGGGGGAGGAGAAACGCGCACGAAGCGGTGAAGGCCACCGGCAGCGCGTAGAGAGCAGGATTCTGTCCGGTAGACAGGGCCAGGATGGCGAGCGGCGGGATCAGGACCGAGTTGATGACGGGACCGATCGGCAGCGGCAGATGGATGACCACGGTGAAGGCGCTCACCAGCGCGACGATGCCGACAGCGCTCCAGTCTTCCAGCCCCCCGAGCGAGCCATCGACCAACCACTGGGCCAACCCGGTTTCTACCGAGGCGGCGCCAAGCGCGGTCACGCCGCCCACCATCAGCAGCGCTTCCCATCCGATGCCGCGCTCCACCTCTTTCCACGTAAAGATCCGCATCCCCGGCAAGAACATCGTGATGGCCCCGAGCAGACTGACCAGGACCACGTTCAACGCCGGAATCCAGGTGCTGAGGACCCACAGCACGATCATGGTGCCGACAATGACCAGCACCCGCCACTCGCGGCCGGTGAGCGGCCCCAAGGCCTCCAGTTCCGCCCGGACATCGCCCACGGCGGTGACGTGTGGCATCTCCGGCGGATAAAAACGCAGCAGGATGTGGACCGACAGCGGCAACAGGATGACGACCATCGGCACCCCGATGACCATCCAGTCGAGGAACCGAACGGTGACGTTGCCGTATTCCTGGATGAAGAAGATCCCCAGGATGTTGATCGAACTTCCAGCGGGCGTGGCGACGCCCCCGATCAGGGCCGCGAACGGGATTCCGATCATCAACGCCTTCGCGAAACGGGACTGGCCGGGGACCAGCCCCATCTTGCCGAAGAGCCCCAGCGCAAGCGCCATGAAAATCGCGGTGGCCGGTACGTCGGACATGATGGTCGATATCAGGCAGGTGCCGACCATGAACACGAAGACGACACGACGGCTGTCGGTACCCGCCTTCGAGAGCAACCACAGCGAGAACCGTTGGTCGAGCCTGGAGCTGATGAAGGCCTGCGCGACGACGAACGTCGCGAGCACGTAGAAAAATACCGGACTGATGAACGTCGTGAACGCGGTGGGGAGGTCGGCCACCCCGAACAGCGGCAGCAGGACGACCGCCAGCAGGGACGTCACCCCGACCGGGACGGCTTCGGTCATCCAAAGGATGAGCACCACGACGAAGATCGCGACCATACGCTGACCTTCCGCCGGGAGCGAAGCAGGGCCCGGGACCAACACCACGAGCAGCGCCAGCAGGGTGGCCGCAGCCACGCCGAAGAATGCCCCGCGGGCGCTGGCGGACTCGTCGCCGGAAGTGACACCGGGGTTGTGGGGTGCGGTAGCCATAGGTGTGTCCGTGTGCGCTCGGAGCCGCGGTCTGAATCCGCATGTAACAATAGCCGGACTCACGGTCTCCGGCACCTGAAATGGTCACGCAGCGCACCGAGTCTTCCGGCCCCGGCGCAGTCAACCTGCTCGGAGGCAGCAGCCAACCCACGTTCTTCGCACTCGAAGAACCTCGCGGTCCGCAGGTCTCGCGACCTGAGGGAAGCGATGCGCAACGGGTCCGAGTCTGGGCGCGGTCGCTCTCTGGCATGCAGAAAGAGGCGATCGTCGCGTCGTCCCAACCCGGCCCAGCCTGGCGATTGGCCAGCGACGAGGGGCCGTATCTCTCCGGGTTCGATGCGGCCCCCTGCCCGTTGGCGTTCATGACGGTGGGCATGATCTCCTCCTACATGGACGCGCTGCACGCCGCCGCGCGCCACCGGGGAATCGACATCGGCGATGTGGTGCTGGCCCAGGACAATCGGTACACGATGGAGGGGTCGGCGTTGCAGGGCACCATGACCGGCGGGGCACTGCCGGTTGCCCTGGACGTGCGGATCGGGCAGACCGTCGACGACAGCCTCGCACGCGACCTGGTGGCAGAGGCCGTTGCGGCATCCCCGGTGGGCGGACTTCAGCGCGAGTCCCACACATCGCGATTTCGTTTGGCGGTCAACGGAGAACCGCTCGCGCTCGGCCGGGTCACACCGCTCCCGGAACCGGTCGCCTCGCAACCCGACCCGAGGGAGCGGTTCGAGCGAGTCGCCCCAGCGACCGAGGCCGATGGTGGCCAGGTGTCACGCCTGTACGCGGTGACCCCTGTCGCGGGCGTCGAGGGAGGTCTGGGCTCGAGCCTGCGGGCCCAACAACGCCGCGAGCTGCACGTACGGGCGGTCTGTCGGCGTCGGACCGGCGGCGTGAACGAGATTCGTCAGGAACTGCACAGCCCGCTGGGGTCGACCTTCCAGTTCTTGTCCTGCGATGGGGTCGGCGAACCGGGCATCGCACCCGATGCGTTGTGCTACATGGCGGCCGGCGTGGCCTTTTGTTTCATGACCCAGCTCGGCCGCTTCGCCACCATCATGAAGCGCGAACTCACGGGCTACCGGCTTGTGCAGGACACCACGTATGTGAAGGGCACACCGGGACACCCCGGCACCGTCGGCGCCGTCGACACCCACGTGTTCTTGGACACGCCCGACGGCGCAGACTTCGCCCGGCACTGTCTCGACATGGGTGAACGGACCTGCTTCCTCCATGCCCTGTACCGGACCCCGCTGGTGCCCAACATCACCGTCACGCGCGTCTGATATCTGACACGGGTTCGCGAGATCGGCCACCGCGGTCCGGCATCTGCGTCCGCCGAGCCGGCTCACCCTCTCAGGAAGTCGAGTACGCCAGCCGTGAAGGGACCCGCCTGTTCGACATTGGAGAGGTGCGCCGCGTCGAGGTCAAGCGCGCGAGCGCCCGCCACGCAGGCACGAATCAGCCCCCCGAGGGCTGGCGGTGTGGCCTCGTCATGGCGCCCGGTTACCACCAACGTCTCGGCCGAAATCTGACCGATCTCCCGACGGAGATCGGCGTCGCGCAGGACCGCGCAGGCACCAGCGTACCCGTCCACCGAACACTGCTGCAGCATCGATCGGAACCGGGCCACGATGTCCGGATGCTGGTCTCGGAAACGATCCGTAAACCAGCGCGCGATCGCCCCGTCCACGACCGCCTCCATGCCTCCCGCTCGCACGACCCCGATGCGGTTGGCCCAGGCCTCACTCGTCCCGAGACGCGCCGCCGTGTTCGCGACCACGAGTCGCCCCACCCGGTCGGGCGCGTGCAGCGCCAGCCACAACGCCGTGATGCCGCCCAGTGACACGCCGCAGAGGTGCGCGCGTTCGACACCCACCGCGTCAAGCACGGCCAGGGCATCTCGTCCGAGCTGCGTGAGGGTGTAGGGCCCGACCGGCGGCTGGGATTGGCCGTGCCCCCTGACGTCATACCGGATGACACGGAGCGACTGCCGGAAACGCTCGCGTTGTGGGTCCCACAGGGCGCTCGTCGTCCCGAGGGAATGCAACAGCAGGCACACGGGCGCCGCCTCTGGGCCCTCGACCTCATAGGCCAGGCGGCACCCATCGACCAGCGCCACTTCGGTCGCGGTGCCCGGCGCCGTCACTGGCCCTGCTCGTCGAATCGCGCCAGCACGCGCTGGATAAACACGCGGGCGGACCCAAGGTAGTGCTCCGGGGTCAGACATCGCGTGATGGCGGCCCGGTCCAGGTGTGGAGTCACGATCGGGTCACTGGCAAGCACATCGGCCAGGGGACGCGCCTCGTCTCGCGCGCGCCGACACGCGGCTTCGACGCACGAATGCGCCTCCGCCTTCCCCAGCGCGGGCGCCAGGGCCATCGCCGCCGCTTCGGCCAGGACGAGACCGCCGGTCATCTCAGCATTGGTCCGCATGCGGTCCGGATCGACCACGAGGCCATCCAACGCGTCTCCGAGCCCCTTCGCGCCACCCGCCGCCGTCCTCACGAGGTCAGGCACCGCGTCCCACTCCGCCTGCCAGCCGCCAAGACCCCGCTCGTGTTCGTGGGTCATGGCACCAAGGACCGTGGCTACGAGCGCCGGCGCACGCGCCGCGGCCGCCAGCGCCACCGACGCCCCGACAGGGTTACGCTTGTGCGGCATCGTCGAAGACCCGCCACGCCCCTCCGCCGGACGCTCCCAGGCCTCGCCCACTTCGGTCTGCGCCATCAGGCCGAGATCCGTGGCCACCTTGCCGACCGTCCCGACGGCGACACCAAGCGCGCACGCGAGGTCCGCCAGACGATCGCGGTGTGCGTGCCACGGCGTATCCGGAGTGCGCAGACCCAGCCGCGCCGCCAACGCGTCGGCCACCGCAGGCCCGGTTGATCCCAACGACGCCAGGGTCCCCGTCGCGCCACCGAATTGCAGCACTCGGGCGTCCTCGAACGCGCCCAATAGACGCACCCGCACCCGCTGAAGCGCGTCGAGCCATCCCGCCGCCTTCAGCCCGAACGAGACCGGTGTCGCCTGCTGCAACCAGGTCCGACCGGCCATCGGCGTATCGGCGTAGCGCCGTGCCAAGTCAGCGGCCGCGCAAGACGCCCGCTGCAGGTGGTCGCAGACGACAGGCACCGCCTCTCGGAGTTGCAGGACCAACCCGGTATCCATGATGTCCTGGCTCGTGGCGCCCCAGTGGACATAGCGCGCCGCGTCGGGATCAGCCGAGGCGACCTGCGCGGTCAGGTGACGCACCACCGGCACTGCGGGGATGCCGCCGTGAGCCACCCCCTCGGCAATCGCCGCCAGATCGTAGAGCTCGGCTCGCCCAGCCGTGCGGATCGGCTGCACGCAGGACGCGGGCACGACGCCTACCGCGGCTTCCGCCTCGGCCAGCGCGACCTCCACGTCGAGCATCGCCTGTAACTGGGCGCGTCCGGCGAAACACGCGTCCACGCGCGCATCGCCAAGCAGGCGGTCGTGTATGCGGTCGGTCATAGAGTCGCGGGGCTCCGGCCCGAGCGTGCCGCGCAGGCGTCACACATCAAAAAACACCGTTTCGCGGGGTCCTTGCAGCACGATATCGAACCGGTAACGCCCGACGCCCTCGGTCACGCCAATCAGCGTCGGACGGCGATCCCGGGGCACGGACATCAGGATCGGGTCGCGCGCATTCGCCGGTTCGTCGTCAAAATACACACGGGTCACAAGACGCGTGAGTAACCCCCGTGCGAACAGACCGACCGCGAGATGCGGGGCCTGCATGCGATGGCCGGGCCCCGGCAGCGGGCCCGGTTTGACTGTCTCGAACGCGAAACCGCCGACGTCATTTGTCGGTATCCGACCGAACCCGTGCGCATCCCCGCCGCCCTGCCACACCTCGACCAGTGCGTCCGAGATCGGGTCCCCTCCGCCATCGATCACCGTCCCCGTCACTGTGACCCGTGGGCCAGACGCACCGGGCGAACCCGGCGCCAGGATCGACACAAGACCACGGTCAGGGAGCAAGACCCCAAAGAACGGTCCGATCGTTTGTGACGGCGTAGTCCCGGCCATGCCCGTGTCAGTCGTGCTCGAGCGGCGTGGCCTCACGACCCCGGAGCACGATATCGAAGCGATATCCAAGCGCCCAGCCCGGCTCGGTCATGCCAACATCGAACACCGAGATGAGCCGGTGTCGTGCTGG
>SXOW01000186.1 GCA_005778315.1 Acidobacteriota bacterium | reverse complement strand
GTTTCATGCGCGATCACACTGGCGCGGCCCAGATACTGCCCCTGCGTCGCGGACTCGTCGAGCAGCAGACTCGACTCGCGGTAGAAAATGGCGCCCGGATGCTCCATGCCGCCGTACTGCAATGGGGGCAGCAGGACGAAATCGAACTTGCCGAACGGGTAGACGATCTGCGTGTAGTCCTCGAGCCAGACCAGGGACACGGCGTGGAGATCGAAGATGGCGTCGCGGTTGCGAGACACCTTCTCGGCATCGGTCTCCCGATGAAACATCCGAAGGGTCCGTCCATCGCGCTCCGCCGTCTCGATCTGAAAATCTCCGGCCGCAAAAGCGAACAGATAGGTGGAAATCGGCTGCGTCGGCGCAAATTGGTAGACCGCCGCGGCCGCAGACGCGGGCGAGGAGGGTGTCGGGTCTGGCGCGAACCCGTTGGCGACGGCGACCCAATCGGCCGGCACGTCAAGCGTCAAGGCGAACCGAGCCTTCAAGTTCGGCTGGTCAAAGAGCGGCAGCGAATAGTGCGCTCTATCCGGCACGAACAGGGTGTAGAGAAACGCGTCGTTGCGGTTCAGCGCGTCATCGCCAGCCGTGAATTCGATCGCGAGCGTGTTGCGCTGACCCGATGCGAGCGCGGAGGCAGGTACGACGACGTGGTCGTGGCTCACCCTCCAGTCCACGGCCGTTCCGTTCGCGCTCAGGGCGCGGACACGCGTGTCCGCGTCCTTGAAATCGATCACCAGATCGCGCCCGTCGTCGTCCGACCAGACGAACTCGGTGTCCAGCGTTCCGTGAATGGGCGTCTCTCGTTGGCCCGGTATCGTGAGGCGGTAGGCGTACCGGATGTTTGACAACGTCGCCGCCCGCTGCTCCGCCAAGGCCCATGAGACGCCTTCGGCGATCTCCGGGCTGGGCACCGACGAGGAGCGCGTCATGCCCCCTCCCCCGCACCCGGCGAGCCCGGCCGCGGCGATCGCGGCGCCCGCGAGACACTGACGCAGGACACCGGGCTCCACCGTCGGGTCAACACGCACGGCTTAGGGCTCTACGGCGCAGTCGCCGTAGTACTGCTCTGGTCTGGACGTGAATCCAATCAGTTGCGTATCGGTGTACTCGTGACGGGTGTGCACCGCCATGAAACGGCCGTCCTTCGTCTCCCGATCGATGACCGTCGTCGTGTAGAGCGGACCCACCGTGAACATCTGCACGAGATGCAG
Organism: Acidobacteriota bacterium; assembly: GCA_005778315.1. Taxonomy (GTDB): domain Bacteria; phylum Acidobacteriota; class Vicinamibacteria; order Vicinamibacterales; family UBA8438; genus UBA8438. The sequence continues at coordinate 5,396 of SXOW01000186.1, read as the reverse complement.
ATAGTCGCCGGTCTGGCGGACGATGATCTGTGACGCGCCGTAGGGCCCCACAATCTCCGCCGTCGCGCCGTCGGCATCGATTTCCTCGAACCGGAGGGACAACGTGGACGGCTTCACCTCAGCCCCGGCGTTCCCCTCGACCCAGGCAGCGGTCGCGATGGCGCTGAACGCGCAGTCCAGAGCGGTGGTGTTCAGCAGCCGGTCCTGGGCCCCGGCCGCCGGGACGACGGTCATGAGAGACAGCGCGACAAGAATTCCGTCGTACGAGCCCGACCGGATCGACTGCATGCTTTCCCCCTAGTGCGTTACACTCCGTGGAATTCTATCCGGTACCTATGAGATTCCTGACGCTCGGGCTGCTCTTCGTCACCGTCGTTGGTCTGCACGGGCAACCGGTCCTGGACCCGATGGTGAAGGACCGGCTGGCCCGACTGCTTCCGGATGCGACCTCTTTTTCGCCAAAGGACGGGTCACCGCCGCACTTCAAGGCCTACGCTGGGACCGACAGCGACCGGACGCTGGTCGGCTACGCGTTCTACACGACCGACCTCGAGCCGCTGGAGCGGGGGTATGACGGCCCCATACAGATCCTGGTTGGGGTGGACCTGAACGCACGTATTACGGGCGTGTTGGTCGTCGGCCACCAGGAACCCTACGGTTCGTTTTCGGTCGACACGCCGGAATTCGCCGCGCAGTTCGTGCAGAAGAGTATCCGCGAGCGCTTCCGCGTCGGTGAGGATATTGATGCGGTGGCCACGGCGACCATCTCCGTGCGCTCCGCATCGCGCGCAATCCGCAACGGCTCTCGCCGGCTTGCCAAACAGTTCCTGGTTCCGACCGACGCCCAATGACGGCTCGACACTGGTTCTGGGCCCTGGTCGCGGCGCTGGTGCTCATCGGGACGGGCCCCGCTGCCCCCGCGCAGGCCATCACCCTGGCCCAGCCCGCCGACGAGACCCCCGATCCGGAAGCCGCCGCCTCGCTCGATGGTCCGCTCGACGATTCGGAGGATGACACAGAGGACCTGTGGGACTTCGACGACGAGGAAGAAGAGGTCGAGACCTGGGCCACGCTGCTGCGCAGCCAGGCGCTCGACATGGTGCTCTTCACCGGTTTCGCCGCGTTGACGATGGTCAGTTTTTTTCGAAAGAGTGTCTGGCTCAAGTATGTGACCTTCGTGGTGGCCATCGGCTACATGGGCTTCGCCAAGAGCCAGCTGATTTCGGTGGTCAACATCTACAGCGTGATGGTCGGCAACATGCCGGTCTTGAGGTACAACCTCGCGTGGTATCTGTTCGCAGGCTTCACGGTGGTCTCCACCGTGCTGTGGGGTCGGCTGTACTGCGGCCGAGTCTGCGCGTATGGGGCACTGACGCAGCTACTGGACCGCTTCGTGCCGGCGAGATTGCGGCTAGAGGTGCCGACCTGGCTGGAGCGGCGCGCCGTCTGGATCAAATACGGCCTGCTCGGCAGCACACTGGTGTATTTCTTCGTCACCACCAACATCACGGCGTTTCACTATGTTGAGCCGTTCTGGATGTTCACCCGACGCGGCTCGACCGGCATGTGGATCGGGCTCGCCGTCTTGCTCGTCGCCACCGTGTTGGTGCGCAATCTGTATTGCCGGTTCCTCTGCCCTGTCGGTGCCGCGCTGGCACTGCTCTCGAAGCTGACGGTCTTCAAGATCAAACGCTGGTCGGCCTGCAACACCTGCAAACTCTGCGAGAAGACCTGCGAGTGGGGCGCCATCCGCGGGCCAGAGATTGTCCTCACCGAATGCGTACGGTGCGACGACTGCGAGCGGCTCTACCACGACAAGGCGCGCTGCCCACACTGGCTGATTCTGGCGCGCGCGAAGCTGCGTGACACCCTGTCCTCCGCCAAGGCCGCCGTCACCGGCTGACGAGGGCGCGACGGGCCGGTATACTGCCCCCACTGTGACAACCCAGATGTCCCGACGCACGGATGCGCCGGTGTCCGGCAAAGACCGGGTGCTCTCGCTGGACGTGCTCCGGGGCTGGGCGGTCGGGGGCATGCTCGTCGTCAATTTCGGGTACTTCTCTCAGCAGGGGCTCCCGGACCAGGGCGGCGCTGACGCGTGGGGCGCTCCGCTGGTTCAATTCCTCGCCGACGGCAAGTTCTTTACGCTGTTCTCGGTGCTCTTCGGCGTCGGCTTCGCGATGCAAGTCGATCGCGCCGCCGCCCGCGGGACCGCGTTCGCGCCGGTCTACGTGCGTCGGCTCCTGACTCTCTTGCTCCTGGGCCTGGCCCACGCGCTGCTCCATCCGCTGGAAATCCTTCACCGCTACGCCCTGCTCGGCGTGCTGTTACTCCCCTTGCGGACAGCCTCGACACGCACACTTGTCGTCGTGGGCGTCGTCGGCTTGATCGCTCCGCCACTGCTGGGCAGCCTCGCGCCGGCCGAGACCGGGCCGGGTGAGCGGCCGGCCCTCGTGTACGCCAACGCGAGCCTGGCTGAGGTCGTCAGCCAGAACGTGGCCCGGTTTCGCCGCGAGGCGGTGGATCTGCGCGCGCTGGGGCCATTCCCGTATTTCGTGGTCGGACTCTACCTGGGCCGGCGGCGGAGACTCGACCTGGTGACGGGCGCCGACGGGCCGCTCGCCCGCGCACGGTGGTGGCTGCTCGGCGTCGGTATCGGTCTCCAAGCGGCGGTCGTGGCCCTCGTGCTGACCGCGCCGACGTTGGTACCCACGATGCTGCGGCCGCTGATTCCGACCCTCTTGGATGTGGGCAGCGCATTGATGGGTCTGTTCTATGCGGCCGTCATCTTACTGGCGCTGAGAGACGTCCAGTGGCAACGGCGGCTCGCGGGGCTGGCCGCGGTCGGTCGGATGGCGCTGAGCAATTACCTGCTGCAAACGGTGGTGGTGACGACCCTCCTGTACGGATACGGGGCCGGGCTCCACGGCCGATTCGGTGTCGTCACCGGGCTACCGGTGGTGTGCGTCATTTTCGCGGCGCAAGTCGCACTCAGCCGCTGGTGGATCGCCCGATTCCGTCTCGGTCCTGCCGAGTGGTTGTGGCGCTCCCTGACGTACGGCGTCTGGCAGCCCCTGCGCCTCGACAGGTAGCGGCCGGCCGTGCGGTGGTGGGCTCCCTGTTCGCATGCCATAATTCGCAGATCGTGACGCGACCGTCGGCGTGGCCCGGTCGAAATGGAGGAGTGGGATGAAACGGTTCTTGTTCGCGGTAGGCGTCGCATGCGTGACCTCGGTTCCGGCTCAAGCCCAGTCAGACGCGGAAGTGATTGCGCGCGCGACGCTGGCGGCACCGCCGTCCATGCAGGCCGACGCGATGGTGATCCGCATGGCGGCCGATGGCAGCCATGAGGTGCTGCGCGGCGGGTCGAACGGACTGATGTGCTGGGATCGCTCTGACGAGCCGAACCAGTCCTTCAGCGTGCAATGCACGAGCGAAGAAAACCTGGACCGCGTCAAACAGAATCGAGCCTGGGCCATGTCAGGCAAAACGCCGGAGGAGATTCGAGCGATGCGCGACGCGGCCGAAGCGGACGGCACTCGGAAAGTCTCGAAGGTTGGGAGTGTCTACTACACCTTGAACGGAGAGGACGCCGATTCGGCGAGCATCCACCTGACCCTGGCGGTGCCGTTTGCCACGGCCGAATCGCTTGGTCTCCCGGACCAGGGTAGCTATACCAAGACCGGTAGCTGGATCATGGAGGCGGGGACCTCGTCGGCCCATCTCATGCTGCCCGGTCGATAGCAGCGAGACGAGGCCTTGGCTGCGGCCTGACCAGGTCGTCTGTCAATTATCTGAACGTGCTTGAGGCACTACACCCATGACGCGATTTCATGCCCGTTGGATCGCCGGCGCCCTAGGGTTGGCGTTGGCCTCCACCGTCGTCTCCGCCGCAAACGACATCTACTACAGCCTGCTGGACCGCGGGTTCTTTGAAGCCTACGACGTCACGACTGGGGACAAGATCTACGAACATCGCCTCCGGGTGGGGTCGAGCTTTACCTCGTCGCCGTGGGCCTACAACGGCAAGATCTTCGCGCTCAGCGAGCAGGGGGACACCTACATCATCAGGGCCGGTCGGGAGTTCGAGATCATGGGCGTCAACAGCCTCGGCGGGATGGCCATGGCATCACCGGCCATCGCGGGAGACAGGCTCCTCATCCGGACGCAATCGAAGGTGTACAGCATCAAGAAGCCGTAGCGCGGAACGACCATCCGGACGGTCCATGGCGGACACTCGCTCCAGCGACCCTCACCACGTTCGCGTCGCTGGGATCCGATTGACGATTCTGGCGGCGTTCGTGGCGCTTCCGGCCGCCAACTATCACACGTTCGACGGCATCCCGTTCGACTCCCTACCTGAATACCTCCTGCTCCTGGCGACCGCGCCGATCGTGGGGTGGCCGTGGCTGCGACGACGCTGGCAGTCCGCCATCGGCGCGATGTGGTCTCGCGCGGTCACCATCGCGACGGTGACAATCGTCATCGGCCTCGCCGCCAAGTGCGCCCTGTTCTTCGGAGGTGGCTTTGCCGGGTTTGCCGCCTGCTACCGCGCTCTGGACGAAGCGCCGCGAGCTGGCCTGTGCGAGCGGAGCTACGCGAATCCGTTCGGCCGCTTCCAGGCCACCCGTGTCGACCGGGAGATCGACTTCCGGCCCACGAACTGGAACCTCTCATTCTTCAACGACAACCGATTCAACTACTACAACTGGGAAGAAGGCACGATTCCGCGCTGGCGCATTCCGTTCTCGGCAAACTGGAGGGGGATTGTGTCCCACCCGACGGACCGCGAGGTCAGCGTGACGTACGTGGGTAGCGGCACCATCGCGATTGGCCCCAGGCGGGTCGCGTTGGAGCCGTCGTACGAACGGACCAGAACCGTCGACCTCACCATCCCGGCCGGTCGGCAGCGGCTCTGGATCGACTATGCCTTCGACGACGGGGCCCGGATAGGCCCCACCACTGAGGGCGACGACCGGGAGCCAATTGCCACCTTCCGAGTCCAGGACAAGACCACGGCGGGTGCCGTGCCGCTGCGTGCCGCGCCCCCTCCGACGGGCTGGCTGGTCGCCGGCTACGCGGTGGATCTCGTGTCGGTTGGCGTCGCGGTCGCGCTCCTGTGGTTCTACGGCACCATCTTGGTCGCACAGTGGCCGCTTCTGCTCATCGCAGGCGCTGCGGCGTCTCTCGTGCTGGTCGACACCGGCAGTTTTCGGATCCTGACGGCGGACGGCGTCCTGGTGCTCTCGCTCAGCGCGCTCGGACTCGTGGCACTCTCGCGACGCCGACCTCAGGCGGCGTTCTGCGCCGTGGCCTGCGGCGTGGCCCTAGTCATGCTGGCGGACGAGGCTGCGATCGCCGAATCCTTACAGTCCGTCGTCCTCCGAATCGGCGGC
>SXOW01000185.1 GCA_005778315.1 Acidobacteriota bacterium | reverse complement strand
GGTGCTGAAAAGTCCTTGGTGTCAATCGCATCGTTCTCTCCCGCTCAGATCAGTCCGACGGCGATCAGGGCCCGCCCGACGCTCGTCGTCACCGCACTGGTGGCCCCGAAGCGAACGACCGCGGCCTGGAGCACCGCCAACGCTGCCTCGCTCCAATCGGGGCTGTTCGGGATGCCGTCCAGCAGCGCGCTGAAGAACACTTCTTCAACCTTCGCCCGATTGGCCGCGCCGACGCCGTTCACTCGGACGCCGGACGTACGGTTCACGCCACCCTCGATGGCGAGAAAGAACGCATGGCTGAAGATGGTGGAGTTGATGTGTTCGCCGCCGAAATCGGTCGCGTCAGCGCCCCAGTAGAAAACCGTATCGTCCGGGAAGATGACCAACGGGATCTCGGCCCGTTGGGAAAAATGATCGGGGCACGGCAGGCCCACGTGCAGGGCACCGGCGATGAACCGAAAGCACCCGGCATCGGAGGCAGGGTTCGACATCGAGCGGATCGGCCCGAAGCCTGGAAAATCCTCGCCCACCTCGTAGTCTGGGACGTTGGCGTTCGGGTACGCGTGCTCGACGCTCGCGCCGGTCACGTCGCCAAACCCCTCACCCACGGCGCCAGCTACGTTGGCGACCTCGGCATACCTTCCATCGGCGCTGCAGAGAAACCTCGCACCCGAACCCTCGAGGTTGAAATCCGCGGGAAGTCTGTTGATCTCGACGCCGTTGCGGACGATCGACAGCTCGCCGTTCGGGACGCATCCTTTGGACCGGAAATCCCCAGCAAGATTGAAGCGCACCAGGTTGCCGGCGGGACGAAAGGTCGTCAAGGCGTGCGAGATTTCGTGTGCGACGACATCGATCGCGGTCAAGGCGCGTCCGTCCGGAAACTCGCCATACGCCATGAATCCGTTCGACTCCGGGCCCGACGGCGGAGGGCTCCAGAACGCGTTGCCGGGCGCGGTATCGTCCGGCAGGTTGACGAACGAGAACAGGCGGAGGTTCTGGTTGTCCACGCCGTGGTAGTTCTGGCTCTTGGCCAGGTAGTCGTTCACCCATCCCACGTGGGCTTGGACATCAACCACTTGGGGATCCGTCCAGGTGTTGTCTGCGTCGCTCGCCACGTCACCGGACAGGAAGCCGGCACCGACACCGTTGTCACCGGAGAGCCGGGCAAAGGCACCCGGACCCCGTCTCAGGTCCAACGTGATGTACTCGGCGTTCCGGAGCGAATCACGCGCCTGGAAGACTCCACCGGCCGATGTCGTGCTGATCTTCTTCTCGTCCCCCAACTGCCCGGTGCCGACGCCGACGGCGCAGTTCGACGCGCCCGGGCGGCAGGTTGACGCCTGCGTGCGTCGCTCGCTGTATTGCAGCCGAATGTGGCCGTCATGGGCGTCGATGACGTAGGTCCGGGCATCGCTCAGCGTCGCCAGGTAGACCAGCGCGTATTGTCCGAACGCAACCGGGTAGACGGTCAGAGCCGGCAGGTTCGACCCGAGCCTGGCGTTGGACAGCGATTCGACGATCTCGCCGGCCTCCGCGGGCGTGACCGTGGCGGCGGTGTCGATGTCGATGTTGCGGTACACCGAGCCCAGAATCGACGCAATGACATCGCGAGACCGATGAATCCGCACCTCGCCGCCGTACACCGGCACGCCGCGATGGTATTGCGTGAGCACTTCGTGGCTCAGCTCCGGTCGCACGCGGTCGTCATAGCGTGCCCCGACGACCAGCTCCTGGCTCCGGACCAGCTGGTCGACCTCGCTACCCCAGGCCTGCAGGTCGTCCACCGTCGTCGCTGTGATTGTGAGGCGTCCCGACACCTCTTGAGCCAGGCTGCGATCGGGCGTGCCCGCAAGAACAAGCATGACGACAACGAGGCGCGCTGCCGCCCGTCCCAGTGATTCCATCCAGCACCTCCGTAACATTCTCAGGTGAAACCGGGCGGCGCCTGGAAGCTCGAATCGACGCGACCCCCATGGACGTCCACGCCGAGTTATTGTTTCCACGACTCCTGGCTGAGCCTCCAGGCGCCACCTTCCTTGACGAGAGTGATGGTGCCGAGGGTTGTGGCGCTATCGGAGTCGATGCCCTCGGCGGTCAACGTGGCGTCGGTGGCGGTCACGTTTTCGGTGAGTACCTTGACGCTGGTCAGGGCGCCGAACATCTTGATCATTTCAAACATATCGGCGCGTTCGGCCGCCGGTACCGCATTCATCTCATCCTGCCGCTCTGTGGCCATGAATGGCAGGATGTCGTCCACGCTCTTGGCCTTGTCAAAGGCGGCACGATATTCGACGTAGAACTCAGACGCCGTCTGCGTTGACTGCGCCACCATCGGCGCCACCGCCAGGGCCAAGACGACCGTCGCCATCACGAATCGGCCGAGATACTTCCGCATCGCTTCTCCTGTGCCAAGCATCCGGCGGGAGGGATTCCCCCGGCACCGCGGTGCTTGCCTCGTTGATCAGGCCGCCGTTCTGTGTTCGTGCGCCCAGGAGAACCTGTGCAGCGCGGCTATGTGAGATTCTACTCGGCGAGCCTGCGCCTGCATACGCACGACCGCGATCAGCGTACGCCGGCTACGCGTCCTTGCGGTTGACGTATGAGGTTGGAGAGCGTGTCCGTGCGAGCAGATACAGCCCAGGCACGTCAGAGCTCGAGGGGGCCGACGAGGGGTCTGAGAATGGGCGGTATGTTATCTTGAAGGCCCGCTAACGCTTGCCATCGTCTCACGATCTCGAGCATGACCCCGAGGCCACCCACTACGCCGGTGTATCGCGAGCGTCTGACGACGCTTCGGAACGCGTTTCCGGCACCCGTGTCCGACCGGATGCACGACGCGTACTTCGTGTTCTCCATCATGCGGGCGCTCGATCAAGTGGACGCGATGAAGTCCGCGGTGCCGCTGCTGGGGCGCTCGCAGACGCTGGACTACGCGGCGGCCGAGCAGGCCGAACTGGGCGAGGACACGCGCAGTGTGGAAGCGGTCGCGCGGCTGCTGGTCGGCACATTGGAGGGCATGCCGATCTGGGGCCATCCGCGCACCCAGGTCAACGTCGTGCCCCCGCCGTCGATTCCCAGCATCATCGGGTCGCTGCTGCCCGCCATCTACAACCCGAATCTGGTTTCGGACGACACCTCCTACGGTCTCGCGCTGACGGAGGCCGCGGTCGCGGCGATGACCGCGCGGCTCGTGGGCTACGACGGGGCGACCTCAGCGGGCGTCTTCACCTTCGGCGGCACGGCCACGACGCTGTACGGCGTCAAGCTGGGGATCGAGAAGGCGTTCCCCGAAGCGATGCATGAGGGCGTCCGTGGCGACGGCGTCATCCTGGCGTCCGCGCAGAGCCACTACTGCCGGTTGAACGTCGCGGGCTGGCTGGGGCTGGGCGAGAAGAACGTCGTGGCGGTGCCCACGCACCTGGACAACGACATGCGGATGGACCGGCTGGAGGCCGCCGCCCGCGAGGCCCTCGACGGCGGCCGCCGCATCGTGGCCCTGGTGGCGACGATGGGCACCACCGACGCGTTCGGCGTGGATGATCTCGAAGCGATCGTCCACCTGCGTGATCGACTCGTCGACGACTATGCCCTGGACTACGTGCCGCACGTGCACGCGGACGCGGTCATCGGGTGGGCGTGGTCCGTGTTCAACGACTACGACTTCGAACAGAACGCGCTGGAGTTCCGTCCGAGCACGGTACGCGCGCTGGCGGCCGCCTGTCGCCGGATCTCGAAGCTGTCGCTGGCCGACTCCGTCGGCATCGACTTTCACAAGACCGGGTTCGCGCCCTACATCTCCAGCCTGTTCCTGGCCCGCCGGCGCGAGGACATGCAGCGGCTGGTCCGCGGCCGCGAGACGATGCCGTACCTGTTCCAGAGCGGAGAGCGGCACCCCGGCCTGTTCACGCTCGAAACCTCGCGCAGCGGCAGCGGCGTGCTGGCGGCCTACGCGAACCTGCAGCTCTTCGGCAAGGCGGGCCTGCGCACACTGCTGGGTCACCTGGTGGAAATGGCCGAGTCGTTGCGGGAGCACCTGGAAGGACACCGGTCGACCACCGTGCTCAACGGGGACAACGTCGGCACCGTGACCGTGTTCCGGGTCTACCCGGACGGGGTCGACACGTGGACGGTGAAGGCGCGCGAGCGCACCGATCCAGCGGCCCGAACGGAGCTGCTCCGGCACAACGAGTACAACCGTCGCATCTACCGGTACCTGTACGAACGCGCGATGCGCGGCGAGGGGCCACACATCTCGATGACGGACTGCTACCGGGAGACCGACTACGGTGAACCGATCGTGGGGCTGAAGAGCTTCATCCTGTCGCCGTTCGTCGACGAAGAGCATGTGCAGCAACTCGTGCAGAACATCCTCGACGCCCGCGAGGCGGTGCAGGATCCCTGATCTGTTCACCAGCTCCGATTCGAGGAACGGTGCTAATACAGAATCGACGGCAGATAGGGTCCGGCCGGCTCCTGATACTGGCCCATCGTCATCAGCGTCAGGGGCTGCACGACGCGCAACCCGCTGGACAGGCACCATCGCAGCACCTCGCCGTTGCCGGTCGGCAGGATGAACCCGGACCCGAAGAACGACGGGCTGGCGCCGATCAGTGCCTTGAGCGCGTCGTTGTGCTCGGCCACGGCATGTCCGAGAAACCCGACCGAACTGGCATAGCCCGCGATACGGCCCGCCTGTTCGACCACCGTCGCGGTCTCTTGCGTCACTGCCTCGACGAGTTCGCCGTGTCGGTCGTGCCCGTGCACCTGGACGCAGAGTGCATCGCACGCCGCAAGGTCGTCGGCGGTCGCCGGACGCACCGCGAATCCGGGGATCGTGATATTGAGCGCCGGCCCCTGAAGGTTCGACAGCAATGCCCTCGTGTCGAACCCCAGCTTCGTATAGAGGCACAGCGAACGGTTGTGGTAGGTCGCTTGAACCAGCCGCACGCCTGGACGGTCGTCGTCACGGACCCTGCGCAGCATGTGCTCCATCAACCGCCGCCCGACGGTCCGATTCTGCACGGCGGGATCGACGGTGATCGGCCCGAGCCCGGTGATGTGCGACCGCTCGTCCAGGAAGTTGCTGCCCACGGCGCGACCGTCGAGTTCCGCTACGATGCCGTAGAAGCCGGGGTGCGCCAGCAGTCCGCCGATCAGCCCGGACGCCATCTCCTGGACCGGAAAGTCGGGTGGAAACCGATGCGTTTGGGCAATCGCTCCGAACGCCTCGAACACGATACGTCCCAGCGCCGGGACATCGTCGGCCGTCGGTTCGCGCAAGACTAGATCCATGAATCCTCCCTGGGGCCTCAGCACCACGCCGCGATAGGTGGTATCAAACCACCCCTGTTGACATACCCCGATATTCGACCCAGCGCAACCGGAGGTTGGCTCGCCGGCTGCGCGCCAGGACCCCCTGGAGTCGCTAGATCGAGCAGACTCGCGGCATCCGTGCGATGATGTGGATTCGGGATATTCGGGGACAAGGCCGCGCTCCTAGCGCAGAGGAACCAAGACATGAGACAGCACCTGCTCACCGTGATGGTCGTCGTCGGCGTCGCGTTCGCCGTGCATGGCGGCCCGGTCGCCGCGCAAGACCATGGTGCCGTTCACGGCCAGGCGAGCCTCACGGATCAGCTCATGAGCGCCGACGCGAACGAGGACGGGAAGGTCACGCCGGTGGAGATCGCCAACCTCCTGACAGGGAACCGCCCGGGACATGGCGGCGGTGACCACGACGGGGCGGGCCATCACGAGACGGCCGAAGTCCACGGGAACCCGCACGGAGACCACGGTGGAGACCACCCAGACGGGCACGGCGCGGCCAGCCTGGCGACGTTGCTCGGCGGTCACGGTGGCACGGCGCTCGCGGACATGTCTCAGGCGGACCTTGAGGCGCGCCTGACGATGCTCGTCGGTCACGCTGACACCGATAGTGACAGCGCATTGAACGCCAGCGAAGCCGAGGCGCTGATCGCCATGATGCGCGAGGGCGGCGGTCACTAGACGCTGACGCCGACGAACCAACACCTAGGGCCTGTCCCGGTGCCCCGTGGAGCCGGGGCAGGCGCCGCAATCGTTCCGAACACCGCCCCCACCGTTCGCATCCTCGACCGTCTCACGGTCACCGTTCCCAGCAAGACCGGTTTCCAGCAAACCGCCGATTTCGCCGACCCGTTCGAGCATTCGACGGACGAGGAGGATTCAAACGCGCGGTGCTGCTTCTTCGCTGGGAACCGAGTCTTCCGCCGTGTCGGGGCGGTAGATGACGCCGATGGCGCGTTCGAGACGAGATGACGTCAGCTCATCGCGGATATCCCGGCGCCTCGGATCCCGAAGGTGAAGCATGAAGGCCGGAACGCCCGCCTCGTGAAATAGCCATTCGTAACTCTCGGGGTGCGCGGCCCGGACCCGCATGCGTTCCATGGGCTCGTCCCAGTTGGAGGCGGCCGCCACGGTCCCGTGGTCGGTGCCAAAACCGACGATGTAGGCACGTTGACCGAATCTCGATCGACACAGTTGGCCGACATTGATCTCCCCGCGCGCGCTCATCTCGGTTGCGGTGGCGTCCCCGACGTGCGAGTTGTGTTCCCAGACGACGCCGCGCGAGTCTGTACCGTAAAACGTGAGGAGCGACTGCAGGGTGTCGAACATGTGCGCATCGCGCAGATTCCACGAGACCGCGGATCCGTAATACATCGCACGGTAGTAGCGCTCGGCATCGGCCACGACGCGGGCATTCTGGGCGGCGTCGAAGAAGCGCTCGCCGTCCTTCCGCGCGTAGTCGAGCCGGTTCCGCAACAAATCTTTCAGCATGGCGACAACGGCATCTTCCGAACTCGTGTATCGACCGGTGAGAACGGCCTGGCCATAAGCCGAGGGATCCTTCTGCCACGGCGTCAGCGTCCCGTAGCGGGAGCGGGCCACGCGCGCGGCATCGGGATCCACATCGTCCAGATAGCCAAGCACGGCGCCGATGGACGTGAACAGACTGTAAAGATCGAGTCCATGGAACCCAGCACGACTCTCCCGGTCGCTCTGTTTCTCGTTCCTCGCGCGCAGCCAGGTGACGAACTCTTGGACCTCTTCGTTCCGCCACATCCACGATGGGAACCGGGCAAACGGGGTGAAGTCGAATTTCGAACGGGGCGGATCACCGAGCACATACGCATCGATCCGGGCCGCATCCGGCCAGTCCGCCTCGACGGCGACGAAGTCGAAGCCAGCCCGATCGATGAGTTCCCGGGTGATTCGCGCACGCATCCTGTAGAATTCGCTGCTTCCATGTGTGGCTTCGCCGAGCAGCACCACGCGCGCATTGCCGACCCTTTCGATCAGTGCGTCGATCGAGTCTGACTCGAAGTCTGCGAAGGGCTCGGCGGTTTCGCGCACCAGCTTCGCAATCGTTCCCGTGCCACCACGTGACGATACCGGCGAGGGCCGTGGCGCCCGTTTCTTCTTGTCTGGCCAGCCCTGTTCCCCGATGAGCGGCACGAATCTGACCGGTACGAGGGGTTCTTCCCGAAATCGTCCCTCGCCCTCCTTGGTGATACGCATGAGCATCTGCGATGCCTCGTCGGGCCCGACCGGAATCACCAGGCGTCCCCCGGGCGCAAGCTGCGACAACAGGGCCCTCGGAACCTCGGGACCACCGGCAGCCACGGCGATGGCGTCAAACGGGGCATGTTCCGCCCAGCCGAGTGTGCCATCGCCGCACAACACGTTCACGTTGCCGTACCCGAGGCGCACGAGGCACTCGTGCGCATGATTGGCCAGCGACTCGAGGCGTTCGACGGTAAACACCTCCCTGGCCAGGCGTCCCAGGACAGCCGCCGCATAGCCTGACCCCGTCCCGATCTCGAGGACGCGCTCGTGCCCGTGGAGGTCGAGCGCATCGATCGTCGCCGCGACGATGTAGGGCTGGGAGATGGTTTGGTCCTCCGCTATCGGAAGGGGCGTGTCCTGATAGGCAAACTCCGCGAGGTTTTCCGGCAGAAACGCCTCGCGCGGCACCGTCTGGAAGGCGTCAAGGATGCGCAAATCCGAGATCCCACGTCCCGCCAGCTGAACGTCGACCATACGGGTGCGTTCCTCTAAGAAATTCATGCCCCCGCGCCCTTCGGTGTCGGCAACGATTTCAACCCGACCATGAGGGACAACCCAGCAAGAATCGCGCCGACCCCCTCGTGGGAGCACATTTCCCTGGGGCCACCCTACAATGTGCCTGGCACGGCCCATGCTTTGTTTGCGGACGCATCTCTTGCGCGCGAGGCCATGGCCGTGCCCCACCTGACGGAATCCCGTTCATCCACCGAGGACACCGCCCAACTGATGAGGCTGTTCGCCTGGCGCACGGGTCTTTCGTCCGGAGGTCCGCAGCGGCGTTACCTTTGGACCGATGCCTTCGCCGTGTGCAATTTTCTCGGGCTGGCGCGGCAAACCGGGGAAAAGCGGTACACCGAAATGGCGATCGCGCTGATCGACCACGTCCACCACGTGTTGGGTCGCCACCGCCGCGATGACGCGCGCACGGGATGGATCAGCGGCCTTCTCGGCTGCTTTACCCCTCACAGACCGGGGCCTCGCAGCCCGAACCCTCCGTCGCAATCAGAACCCCTCAGCCCGGAAGAGGTGTGTCTCGCTGTCTGGAATCACGCTTGACTGCACCGCCCCGAACGGCCATTCTCCGCACCATGCGCTCCGTGGGGGCCCGTAGTCCGCCTGTGGGGGCCTGCGGCGCTGCGCGGCCTTTCGTATCGCCATCGAGAGGGCACCTTGCCCCGCACATGCTCCCTGCGCTTCGCCGAGCCGGCTGCCCCGTGACGCACGGAGGCGGTGGGCCTGAAACGCCGCGAACAGTGCCGTTCCACGGTCAACCATGACTGACGAGCATCCTCCTTCAGCTCACGCGCGCGGCTTCGTGCTCGGAGCCGTCGTGACAGCCCTCGTGGCGCTCGCGTCGTCGGATCCCGTGCACCAGGCGGTACTCCAGCTGTTCGAGGCGTTTAGGGAGATCATGGGAGCCCACCCCGTGGCCGGTCTGGTGTTGTTTGTCGTGCTCGCGGCCCTCTCGGCCATGCTCTCGTTTTTCTCGAGTGCGGTGCTCGTTCCGGTTGCCGTCTACACCTGGGGGCCGATGGTGACGGCAGCACTGCTCTGGATGGGTTGGATCCTGGGCGGCCTGGGTGCCTACACCATGGCGTGGTGGGCTGGACGCGGTGCGTTGCGCTGGATCGCCCCCGGACGATCGTTCGCCCGCTACGAGGAGCGCTTCCGCGAGTGTGTGAGCTTCGGATCGGTGCTCCTCTTCCAGCTGGCGCTTCCGTCGGAAATCCCCGGTTATGTCCTCGGGCTCGCGCGGTACCCGCTGGCCAGGTACCTGGCTGCCTGTGCAATCGCTGAAGCCCCGTACGCCGTGGGGACGATGCTGATCGGGGCCAGTTTCGTCTCGCGGGACATCGGGATGCTGATTGCGTTAGGCGCTGCGGCCATCGTCGGCGTGGTGGTATTGGCACGGGTGATTCGGCAGCGCCTTCCCTGAGGGGCGGCCGCGCTGACACCAGCAACGTGTCGGCCTCGACGTGCGCGGGCGCACCAGCGCATGCACATTGTCCGCGACTCCAGCGCCGTCCGATGTCTCGTTCACTGACCGTCGCCGTGTTCCTCGCGGCGAGTGCCGCCCACGCGCAGCGCTTCTGGGGCGCCGCGTCAGCGGGGCTCGGAGGTCGCGTCGAGAGGCTCTAACGCTGCGCATGGTCGAAGACCAGCCGCGAGCGCGCAACGTTCGTAACGAGCGGGTGATCACCGCGATGCTCGGGGTGCCGCGTCACCTGTTCGTTCCGGAAGATCAGCGCCCCGAGGCCTACCGGGATTCGCCCTGCCCATGGGCTACGAGCAGACCATCTCCCAACCCTATCTGGTCGCGTTCATGACGCAAGCGTTGGATCCGGATCCCGCTCATCGCGTGCTCGAGATTGCGACCGGGTCCGGCTATCAGGCGGCGGTGGTCGGTACGCTTGCGAAGGAGGGGTGTACCGTCGAAACTGTCCCGGCGCTTGCCGAACGCGCGCGGGATTTTGTCCCGGCTCGGTTACCGCAACGTTGAGGTGCGCACCGGCAACGGAGATCTTGGCTGGCCGGAGCGTGCGCCATGCGACCGCATCATGGTGACGGCGGCGCCTGACGAGGTGCCGAACGCGCTGGTCGACCAGCTTGAGATCGGCGGCGTGATGGTGATTCCGAGAGGGACGCGGACGCATCAATTGCGCGTGCTACGCCGCACGGCCTCCGGCATGAAGACACTCGACACGCTGCCTGTGCGCTTCGTCCCGATGACGGGTACCCCGAAACGCTGACGGGCGCTGCCGGCGGCAGTCCGGCAGGTCCTCCATGGCGACGGCCGGGGAAGGTGATGGTTGGTACGCTGGTCGGAGGGACGCGTGCCACCGGTTTGAGCCGGACCCTCGTCGGGCACTATTCACCGGCGTCGAGCAAAAAATCACGCGCCAGCGAAGTGACCGGCAAGGCACCGTGACGCGTGTCGTGTCGCCGGCGGCGGAACATCTCGTCGTCGCGGTTCATACCGTCCGCTCCGGGCGACGATACGTGGCTTGGCAGACGATTTGCTATCGCTACCCGCGGACATTGGAAATGCCCAGAACCACAGCCACGAATCCGTTTACCGCCTTGCGCCGCATGTCAGACGAGATGGAGCGGGTGGCCGAGGGGATGTGGGGAGGGCGTCGGTTCCTCAGTCCGCTCCGATGGCCGGAGCAGGGCCTGGGGTGGAGTCCCAGCGTCGAGATGTTCGAGAAGGACAAGCAACTGGTTGTCCGGGCCGAACTGCCGGGGCTGGCCAAGGACGACATCAAGGTCGAGTTGTCCGACCATACGCTCCTCCCATCAGCATCCGCGGTGGGCGGTCGCTGTTTCTGGCCGTTGAGTAAGAAGAACGTCACGGTGTGCCGCTCACGCCACTGGTTGGCATTCCGCACCGTGAAGTGGCGCGGCACCTGACACGGCACCGCCGTATTCGTGAGGCGGGTGGACTGGAGCATGGACGACACGCTGACACGCGAGGTCGTGACGATTGCAAACGACCACACGGCCCAGTGTGCCTTCCGGCACGTGCGGGCCGTCTGCGGCGAGGGCAGGCCTCTCTCCGAAGGGCGTGCCATGGCGCTCCGGTTGGCGCAGGCAGGCATCGCGGTCGAGTTCTACACTGACGCCGGGCTGGGTGCGGCGCTGAGGTCGACCGAAACTTTCCCGAGGGGCTGGCGGTGTCCATGCC
>SXOW01000184.1 GCA_005778315.1 Acidobacteriota bacterium | reverse complement strand
GTGGGCGACAAGGATGACTATTTTCTCGACGGTGCCGTGCGGCTCTTCGACCGCTTCCTGGCTCGGAGGCCGACATTCGGCGCCCGGGTGGCCTACGGACCGGGCCACGGGCATTGCTGGACAGGCATCTCGGCCGACGAGATGATGCAAGAGATGGCCCAGGCCGTCTCTGAGTGAGTGGGGGTATGGTCTCGCCTGGACCTGCGTCGCGTGCTCGCCTGCCTGCTCCCGCTCTCGTCGCGTGGCGCCGCGACCGGCTCTGGGGTTACCGCCCGCCGGTGGGTGTCTCGATCAACCAGTGCGTGAACCAGCTGCGGATTCGCTCCAATCGGTCTACCAACAGCCACGGTTCCCCGGTCCGCGACAACCCGTGACTCGACCGCGGATAGCGCACCAATTCCGTCGGGACACCTCGCTTCTTCAGCGCCATGAACCACTTCTCGCCGTCCCCGATCGGTGTTCGGTGGTCGTCCTCGCTGTGGATGACGAGCGTGGGCGCGGTGACATTCTCGACGTATCTGATCGGTGAGAGCCGGTCGTAGCGTTCCCGCTGCTCCCAGGGCGGCCCCTCGAACGCGAAATCCAGCAACGACGGCACGTCGGTCGAGCCATACAGGCTTGCCCAGTCCGCGATCGAGTGGCTCGTCACGGCGGCGGCGAACCGGGTTGTCGTGGCGGTCAGCCAGTTGCTCATGAACCCCCCGTAGCTGCCACCGGAGACGCCGATCCTGGCCGGGTCGATGTCCGGATAGGCTTCGAGCGCGATATCGATACCGGTCAGGACGTCTTCCGAATCGATTTCGCCCCAGCCCGGCGTGGTTGCGTACATGAAGTCATGGCCGTAGCCGGATGATCCGCGCGGATTCGTGTACAGCACGAAAAAGCCGGCGTTCGACAGGATGTGGAACGTTCTGAAGAACGTATTGTAGTAGGCGCCGTACGGGCCCCCATGAATCTTGAGAATCATCGGGTAGCGTCGACCGGGTTCGTACCCCACCGGTTTCATCAGCCAGCCCTCCACCTGAGTGCCGTCCGCGAGTGTCCAGCCGAGCGTTTCGGCCGGTTGGATGGTGAGGTCCGCGAGCCACCCGTCGTTGAAGGAGGTGACAGGTCGCTGGCCGCTCCCGTCGCTGCGATTGACGAACACCTCGGCTGGGGTCACCACGTCCGAAGCGCTGTAGGCCATGATCAGCCCGTCCCGTGACGCCGACAAGGATTGCACTTCCCGGTCACCGGTGGTGACCTGGCGAATCAGGTCTCCGGTTGCCGTGACCTCGTACAGATGTCGATTCCCTCGCACGCCGGCCAGAAACCTGACCGCGTCGCCGGTGGGCACCCACGTTGGCGGTCCCGGCACGAACGGCCAGTCTGCGGTCAGGGTCCGCGGCAGACCACGGAACGTGCCGTCCGGGGCCAGGTCGACCACCCGCACGTCCGTTTCTTCCCCTTCAGCTCGGGTGTGCAGAAACGTCAGCGCACGCCCGTCCGGCGACACGTGCGGGGACAGCTCATCGCCTGGGTTGGAGGTCAGCTTCTGCGGGTCGCCGGTCTCTCGGTCGACCATGTAGATGTCTGTCGTAAGGTCGAGGGTGGTCTCGTCATCCTCCCGCTCGTCACCGGTGAAGTACAGGCGCGCGGTGTCGGGCGACCAGACGATCTCGCCGACGTCGAAGGGGAGGTCGGTGCGCTGGACGGCTGCTCCCCCGGTGGCCTCCACGATGAACAACTGGTGCTTTGGTGGCGTCGACGGATGCGGAAGCAGTGCCAGGGTGCCATCCCGCTTGTAACGCATCGTGGTGATGACTCGCCCGTCGAAGCGCTCGGGGCTGAGCGTCGTGGTGATGGCGTCGGGAGCAATCCAGCCCTCGCGTTCCGGCGCGGTTGTGGCGGTGCTCTCCCGTGGGCGCTTCAGAAACGCGATCCACGCGCCATCGGGCGACCACACCGGCGCCCCGTCGACGCCGTCGATCTGATACGCCTCGCCGCCGGGAAACGTGACGCGGGCAAACCAGGTCGCGTTGGTGTCCTCGGCTTGTGCGTCTGCGGTGTTACCGCGGGGTGACTGGAAGCCCAGAACGCGGCTGTCGGGCGACCAGACGGGCGCCCGGGCCTCGCGCGTGGGATCGGTAAACCTGAACGGATCACCCGACGGTTGGCCGCCGCGGAGCTCCTGCATCCAGATTTCGCGGTGTCGCCGGTTCGCCGCCTCGTCGATCGTTGTCACCGTGAAGGCGACCAGGGCGCCGTCCGGCGAAATGGCAACTTCTCCGACCTCGACCTCGCGGTAGAAGTCATCTGGCTGGAGACCGCGGTTTTGCGCGTCAGCTGCCGTCGGGGTCAGGGCGAGAAGAGGGCCAGCCAGCCAGGCGAGGGTCGTGTAGGGGCGAACGGTCGGCATGTGCATGCTCCAGGGCTCGTTCGAAAAAGTGTATGCGATATGGAGACGCTCAACGGGGTTGACTGGAGCGCCCCGCTTGGCCAGACTTCAGGAGACACCGTCTCGACAACACGCGACTGGGAGGCAACATGGCGTCTGCGATCCGTTTCAGCGTCGGCATCGTCCTGCTCGTCGGCGTCTGTGCCCATACAGGTGACCTCCGGGGACAGACGCCCGAACCGGGGCGTGGCTATCCGTCACAGGACTGGCCGCTGGCGGGTGGCAACTGGTCTGGGACCCGCTACTCGACCCTGGCCGAGATCACGCCGGCTACCGTCGGTCGGTTGGGCGGCGCCTGGGTCACCCGGCTGGAGGGGGGAGCCGCATCGCGGGCGACGCCGATCGTGCGCGACGGGGTGATCTACCTGACCGGCGGCGCCAACGTGTTCGCGATCGATGCCCGGACCGGCGACCAGCGTTGGCGCTGGCAGCCGGAGGATACGGCCGAGGGCGCGAGGATGGTCCCGTCCTGGCAGGGCGTGGGCCTGGGTGATGGATTGGTGTTCGTCGGACTCATGAACGGACAGGTCGCGGC
>SXOW01000183.1 GCA_005778315.1 Acidobacteriota bacterium | reverse complement strand
GGCGATTATCTGCCCAGTCCGAGAGACGTGACGAACGAGGCCATCGACCAGGACTCAGACGACGCAGGGACCATCACCCTCGAGGCGGACAAAGACAAGCCGGCGGTGGCACTGGCCTTCAAGCTGGAAGATGGTCGCTACGGTCAGCTCACCTACATGCGGGTCTACCAGGGCCAACTCGACAAGAATACGGTCATCACGAACGCGCGCACGGGGCGCAGCTCGAAGGTCGGGCGACTCGTCCGGATGCACTCGGATGAGATGGAGGACATCGACTCGTGTGGGCCCGGCGACATCGTCGCCATTTTCGGCCTCGATTGCCACTCTGGCGACACCTTCACTGACGGCCGGATCAACGTCAGCATGACGTCCATGCACGTGCCGGCGCCGGTCATTTCGCTGTCCGTGAGGCCGGTGGACAACAAGTCACAGGTCAACTTGACCAAGGCGCTGCAACGGTTCACCAAGGAAGATCCCACGTTCCACGCCGGGTCAGACAATGAATCGGGTGAAACGGTCATCCACGGAATGGGTGAGCTGCAGCTCGAGGTCTATATCGAGCGGATGAAGCGCGAGTACAGCGTCGACGTCCAAGTGTCTCCGCCACAGGTTGCCTATCGCGAGACGATCAGCCGCCGAGTCGACTACAACTACACGCACAAGAAGCAGACCGGCGGCTCGGGACAGTACGGACGTGTGGCCGGCTATATCGAGCCCAACCCAGAGAGCGACTTCGAGTTCGTGGACGAGATCAAAGGCGGCGCCATTCCACGGCAGTTCATCCCCGCCGTCCAGAAAGGCATGAAGTCCATGCTCGACAAGGGGCGGAAGATTGGCGCGCCCGTTGTCAACGTCCGCGTCGTCCTCAACGACGGCGGCTTCCACGCCGTTGACTCGTCCGACGTGGCCTTCCAGGAAGCGGCGAAAGCCGCGTGGCGGGAAGCCTATGACAAGGGTTCGCCGAAGGTGCTCGAACCGATCATGCGTGTCGGGGTCGAAGCACCATCCGAATTCGCGGGTGCCGTCCTGACAACCATTCTGCAACGACGTGGCAACGTCATCGGGCAACAGGAAGTCGGCGGGATGACACTCTCAGAAGCGGAGGTGCCGTTGGCGGAGATGTTCGGGTACGCCACGACGCTGCGGTCGTCCACCCAGGGCAAAGCCGAGTTCACCATGGAGTTCTCGCGCTACGTGGCAGTGCCGGCCTCGGTCCAGGAAGAGCTCGTCGCGGAACTAGCCAAGAAGACCAAGGCCAGCTAGCGGACCGGAGGACAGACACCGATGTACGCAGATCAAGTCAGCGAGAACAGCCCCATTCGGATTCTGGAGCGATGCTGCCGGGGTGGCCTCGCCCGCGGCGAGCTGGGTGTCGTCATGGCACGCGCCGGTGTCGGCAAGACCGCCTTCCTGGTCCAGATCGGCCTTGACGCCGCCATGCGCAAGCAACGGGTGCTCCACGTGGCCCTCGGACAGGACCTGGAGCACGTCCAGTCGTGGTACGACGCGCTGTTCGGTGATCTGGCGCAGACAACCAGTCTCGAGGACCGTGAGCAGGTGCGCGCCGACGTCGCCCGGCACCGCGTGATCCAGGCCTCCGCCGACACGACCTTCGGCCACGAGCGGCTGGACGACATCGTGAAGCTGTATGGCCAGGCCCAGTTCAAGCCACAGGTAATACTGGTCGACGGCGTGGACTGGGAGCGCGGCGCGGTCGTCGAGCGCGCGGCGGAGCTTGGCGCCATCAAGCTGATCGCCAAGCGGCTGGGGGCGGTGTTGTGGTTCTCAGCCCAGACCCACCGGGACACCGCCCCGACCCATCCCACGGTGCTGACGCCTCCCTGCGACGCCTACGCGGAACTCATCGATATCGGGGTCTTCCTGGAACCGGAGGGCGCGCACGTGAGCGTCCGCCTCGTCAGAGACCACGAGACGACGCCGCCGGCGGATACACCGCTGCAACTGCACACCGATACGATGCGACTGGTTGAGCACGGGGCCGACGAGCGTGAAATCGCCCTCCCACCCCGGTCGTTTACACTGCTCTCCGGTGGCGCGAACGGCGCCGAGGCCGCCTTCGGCGCGGCCGCCGAACGCTGGGGGCTGGCGGAAGTCACATTCTCGTTCGCAGGCCACCAGACGGCACGCGAGCGCGGTCTGGTCGAATTGTCGGACGCCGAGCTCGAGCGCGGCAGCGTGAGTGAGGCGTACATCACGGCGCAGCTCCATCGGTCCTTCCCTGGAACACCGACGTTTCAACGACTCCTGAAGTCGATCTGGCACCAGGTGGCCACGGCGGGCGAAGTGTTTGTCGTCGGGGAGATTCTCGACGACGACACCGTCAAGGGTGGCACCGGCTGGGGAGCCGAGCTGGCCAAACATCTCCGCAAACGGCTGTATGTCTACGACCAGACGAAGGTGCAATGGTTCACCTGGACCGGCGACCGTTGGACGGAAATAGAAGCCCTGCGGATCCGCCGAACGCGCTTCACCGGCACGGGTACCCGTTTTCTGACGGACGCCGGTCGGCAAGCGATCGAGGATCTGTTCGAGCGCTCGTTCGGCGACTCGTAGACGGACCAACACCGTCAGCCACGGCCGACCCGCGACGCGCGAGCACGCCGGGCGTCACCGCGCAGCGAAGACCTATGATTAGCACCCACGGACTGTGTCTCCAGTACGGCGAGCGCGTTCTGTTCGAAGACGTGTCGCTGAAGTTTACGCAGGGCAACTGTTACGGCCTGATCGGGCCCAACGGCGCCGGCACGTCG
>SXOW01000182.1 GCA_005778315.1 Acidobacteriota bacterium | reverse complement strand
GGGCGGCGATGGGCGCGGTGGCCCGGTCATCACCAAGACGTTGCTCATCAGCCCCCTGACGGCTGGTGGCAGCGACGGTGGCCCGCGGCTGATCGCGCGTGACAAAGCGACCGGGGAGATCGTCGGCTCGATTGACTTGCCGGCCGGCGCGCTCGGGACGCCGATGACGTACCAATACGAGGGCACGCAGTATGTGGCCCTGACCATTGGTGGTGAGACACCAGAACTCATCGCCTTCGCGCTGCCAGACCGGGAGTGAGGCGGTGGGACAGCGAGAACGCGACGACGAGGGTGCGACGACATGCCACATCTGTTTGAACCACTGACCATCGGCCCGGTCACGGCGGACAACCGCATCATGCTGTCACCGATGTGCCAGTACAGCAGCGACGACGGCGTGGCCAACGACTGGCACATGGCGCACCTGCTGCAGATGGCCATGGGGGGCATGGGGCTGGTCATGACCGAGGCCACCCATGTCAGCGCCCAGGGGCGCATCTCTCCGTATTGCCTCGGACTCTACTCCGACGCGTGCGAGGCCGGTCTGGCTCGCGTGGTCAACGTCATTCGTGCGCATCGCGACTGTCCGATCGGCGTGCAACTGGCGCATGCCGGACGCAAGGGTGCCAACCAGCGCCCGTGGGATGGCGGGGCTGCGCTGCCGGCCGACGAGACCTGGTCGATCGTCGCGCCTTCGGCCATTGCGCACGACGACGGATGGCAGACCCCGGAAGCCCTCGATGAGGCGGGGTTGGCGCGCATCAAGGACGAGTTCGTCGAGTCGGCTCGGCGGGCGGCGCGCATCGGCTTTGATGTCGCCGAGGTCCACGCGGCACACGGGTACTTGTTGCACCAGTTTCTGTCGCCGCACGCAAACCGGCGCGCGGACGACTACGGTGGGAGCGCCGAGGCCAGACGACGGTATCCACTCGAGGTGTTCGAGGCCGTGCGTGCCGTCTGGCCCGCCGACAAGGCGCTGGGCGTACGGGTCAGTGCGACCGACTACATTCCTGATGGATGGCCGGTCGAGGAGGTGTGTGACTTCGTGGCGGCGGTCCGTGACCTGGGCTGCGACTTTGTGGATGTGTCCGGCGGGGGAGTGGCGGCGGCCCAGCAGATCGATCTCAGGCCGGGCTACCAGGTCGACTACGCGACGACGATCAAGCAGGCGGTGGGTCTGCCGACGTTCGCCGTCGGGCTGATCACCAGTCCGACCCAGGCCAACGAGATCATCACGAGCGGGCGCGCCGACGGGATCGCGTTGGCGCGGGCCTTCTTGCGCAACCCGCGGTGGGTGTGGGATGCCGCCGACGAACTCGGCGCCGAGGCCTTTTGCCCGCCGCAGTACGCACGTGGTCGCCACGCGCGCCACATTGCGGGCCTGGCGCGCCCGCCGCTGACGGCGGGGTAGTCCGCGCGCCGACCGGTCTCCCTAGTATGGGTACCCGGGCAGTCTCGGCTGTCCCGGCTGCCAGTCCGGGACCTGAGCCCACGCGTCACGATTCGGCATCTGGATCTTGGGCAGACTCTCCGCGTCGAGCACCGCATCCTCCGGGATGACCTCGTTCAGGTAGAGCAGATACGCCGTGATCGCGTAGACCTCATCCGCGGTGAGCGTGCCCTCCCGGTTGAGCGGCATGCCGCGATTGATGTAGTCCCACACCACGGTCGCGTAGGGTGCGCGTATTGGCAGGATACGGCCCAGGTTCCACGGATTCGTAGTGGGTTCCGCGTCCTGCTTCACCAGCCGGGGGGCCCGGCCGTCGACGCCCGCGGCCCCGTGGCATCCCGCGCACCCGGTGCGTCGATAGGCTAGCGCCCCTTCCTGGACGGTCCCGCGGCCTGGCGGCAGCTCCTCGCCGGTCGGGCTGATCGAGATATCCCAGGCTCGGATTTCTTCCTCGGTCGGGGTGCGCCCCACACCATAGGTGGGCGACTGAGCTACCGCGGTGCCCGCCACGAGCATCATGAGGACGAGCGCCGGCAGGCTCCGGACACTAGGTGATCGCATTGTGCACGCTCCCGTCGCTGGCGATCCGCCATGGCTGCACGGAGTTGTCCTGACCAGGGACGCCGAACGGTCGACCTTCCGGTGCGCCGAAGTATGCGGCGACCTGCGAGCGTGTCGGTTGCACCTGGCCAATCTCGTCCGTGCAGCGCGACAAGAGCTCCGCCTCGTTTCCGTCCCAATTCCACTGAAAACGAAACCGCGTATGCGCCATGCGGTAGGCGGTGCCCTGAATTTCGGCGTCCGCCCAGCGACGGCCGCCGTCGGTGGAGACCTCCACGCGGCTGATCGCGCCGCCACCGGACCACGCCAGGCCGCTGACCTCGTAGAAACCGCGGTCCGTGAGCTGCTGTCCACCCGACGGGAAGGTGATGACCGATTTGGGTCCGATCTGGTAGCCCAGCGCCGCGACCTTCGGGTCCCGATCCAGATGCCCGTAGTCGTTGTACGTCATGTAGTACCGGTCGACCACCTTGATCCGCCGGAGATACTTCGAATTGAAGATCCCTTCAAAGCCGGGCACCAACAGCCGCAGCGGAAACCCATTCTGGGGGCGGATCGCTTCGCCGTTCATGCCGTAGGCCACGATGCAGTCGTCCATGGCCTTCTCCATCGGGATACTGGAGGCGCCCTTCACTTCCTCCACCCCCTCGGCCACGATCCACTTGCCGGCCGCCTTGACGCCGGTTTCCTTGAGCAGGGTGGACAACAGCACGCCGGTCCATTCGGCGCAACTGGTCATCCCGTGCGTTTCCTGGACCGTCCTGTGCGAAGGACTCGACCGGTTGCCTGCACATTCGATGAAATGCGGGCGGGTGACGGACGGGAGGCGCTTGAGGTCCTCCATGGTGAAGACCAGCGGCCGGTCCACCAACCCGTGGAACATGAGTCGATGCTCGCGCGGATCGATGTCCGGCACGAACGAGCCCCGCGTGGTGCCGATGAAGTGGAGGGACGATGGCGTGATCATGCCCACCGAATCCTGCAGCGGCGCCGCCACGTGGAAGACGAGACCGAAGGCGTCGGGAGACGGCCGGTTATCCGGCGGGTGCGCGATCCGGACCGATGTGACAAAAGAGGAGCGCCCACCATACGCGACGAGGTCGTCGGTGCCCTTGATGTACCGATGTGGGTGCGGGAGCTGGCCAAACGCGGGCTCGGTCGCGCCCAGGGTCAGTCCACCGGCCAAGGCCGCACCGCCTTTGAGGAATCCCCGACGATCAGGTTTCTGCGAGCCCATGCGTCTCTCCTTCGTAGATGACGTTAGCCGGATGTCGCGTATCGGAATATCGAGAGTATACGGCGATTTAGGGTCCGGCGACACGTTGTTGGCTAGAACGCCCCTGGGAGGACGCGCCAGCGCACGCGGGTTTGATACCGCGCGTAGGCTGGGTCCCGCCCGAGCGTCTCCTCTTCGTAGGCGGACCTGACCAGCAGCGCCACATCGGCAGTGGCTAGCGCGAGGACGTTCCACCACGTTGGATTGGCCGCGAGATAGGCGCCGTGGGTGAACAGATATCCAAGATAAATGGGGTGACGCACCAGCCGGTACAGGCCGGTCGACACGATTCCTCGGTTGGCAGGCAGAAGACCAAAACTGCGACCGAGTGACATTTTCGCGATCACGACAATCGCGAGCCCGATCGTCGACACTGTCGCGGTCACCATCTCGACGGATGGGCCGCTGCCGACGCCGGGGCGCAGGAGGAAGGGGCCGGCGATGGACAGCCCCGCGATCAGTCGGACGCGCCACCGTCGGTCGACGGTATCGCTCGTGCGTCGCACCAGGGTGAACACCACGACCAGCAGTTCGCTCGCGAGCAGCAACCATCCCGTGGGCCGCCCACTGACGAGCGCATCCTGGCCGATGCGATACGCGAGACCGAGAAAGAGCCCAACGATGAGCGCCCGGGCGACGATGTCGGGGAAGTCCAATCGGCGCGGCCGGAGCTGTGCTTGGGGCGTCGCGCCGATGGTCCCCTCGACCGACGTGGCAGTGGGTCGTGGCGCCGGCAGAGATAGGCCCAGCGACGTGGTTGCTTCCAACGGCGGAGCATTGTGAGTCATCACGCGACCGCCTGGTCGTCATCCACTTCACAGACGAAGTAGGTGCGGCACACGGCGTCCAACAGTTCGGTGGTCACGACCGGTTCACGCTTGTGATACCGGCACAATGTGACGACCTGATTGATGAGGTCACGCGGGTGGCACCCGCGCCGTTCGATCCCGCGCCGTAGGTAGTACTCGTTGTGGAGATACTCGACCATCGTCGGGTCGAAGGCCAGGCCGTGTCCGCGGCAGACGTGGGAGAAGATGTGACAGAACTGGTCGTAGGTGGGGTTGTGCACCAACACCTTGTAGGGGATGCGCCTGAGGAACGCTTCGTCCGCGAGTGACCGCGGGTCGAGATTGGTGGAGAACACGACCAGGACGTCAAACGGGATCTCGAACTTGCGGCCGGTGTGAAGCGTCAGGTAGTCGACCTGTGCCTCGAGCGGCACGATCCAGCGGTTCAGCAGGTCCCGAGCCGGCACGCGCTGACGCCCGAAGTCGTCCATGATCAGCACCCCGCCGTTGGCTTTGAGTTGGACCGGCGCTTCGTAGAAACTCGACCTCTGGTTGAACGTGAGATCGAGCATGTCGAGCGTCAGCTCGCCACCGACGGTAATCACCGGGCGCTCAATCCGGGCCCAGCGGTCATCGGTTGAGTCGGCCGACCGGATCAACGCGGTGTCCGCCTCACGGCGCACCTCGGTGTGGGTGACCGGATCAAACAGTTGGACGGTCTGTCCGTCAATGTCCAGGGCATGCGGAATATAGAGGTCACCGCCCAGCACGCGCCCGATGCCGGCGCCCATGGCACTCTTGCCGTTGCCCGGCGCGCCATACAGGAAGAGTGCCCGTCTGGCCGTGATGGCGGGCCCGAGTTGATCGACGATCTCCGGGCTGAGGACCAACGGATGGAGTCCGGATGCGACACGTTCGTGGTCGATGGGCACGTTGGCGCCACTGACGCCGGCCATGTAGGCCAGGTACTGGGACAGCGGCACCGGCGCCGGCCCGACGTACGCGCAGGCGTCCAATAACTGACCCGCGCGGTCGCGCCCCGTGTCGGTCAGCCGGTATCGATACGCGGCTGTTCCGGTGCCGTCGGCACTGCGGACTTCGACCAGTCGTTGCACCCGCGCGTGCTCAATGATCCCTTCCAGCAGCGCGTACGGTAGGTGCACGCGTTCGGCTATCTCGGTTCCGCTCGCCTCTCCCGTGTAGAGCGACTTGAGGACGAGCTCGCCGATCGTGTCGGCCGCCAGCCCGGTCTCTTCAAGGGAGGTCGGTCGCCGCGGCCGTATCGGCTCGGCTGGGGTCTCGATCACCAGGGGTGCGCACTCCGCAAGGGCCGGCATCACTGGGCGCCGTCCTGGGCGTCGCGGGGAAGGGTGGCGGCGGCCTCGAACGCCAGCCGGTGACCGAGACGCGTCTCGGTCCGCCGGAGACAGCCGGCCGGCAGCTCGAGCACGCCGACGACGTTGGGCCGGGGCAGCCGCACGCGCCAGGGCTGCAGGCCGGCTACCGAGTCGATGATCGTCCCGGTCGCATCGAGGGC
>SXOW01000181.1 GCA_005778315.1 Acidobacteriota bacterium | reverse complement strand
GTCCCCGGCTGTCCGGGACATGAAGCACGGGGGCCGGTTAGGGGCCGGCCCCCGCAGACCGCGCGCGTATCTCAGATGGGTATCGGCTAGTTGGTGGCGAAGCAGTAGAACAATCCAGCCCCGCCCGTCGCGACGAGGTCGTCCTGTCCGCATGCCCGGCTGGGGTGCGACGAGTTCCAGGACCCATTGCCGCCGCCTTGCTTGTCCGAATGGCCGACCTGCGCGCTTCCGGCCCCATTGGCCGTCCAGTTGTTGCAGGTGTGGTCCATGCCATCCGTATACGCGCGCCCGTTCGACTGGGACCCAGTCAGAATGTCGTGCTGGTTGGGTGTGTCGCCCACCCCGTTGACCCGGTCACCCTTCTCCGTCATGGAGATCACCTTCCCGAGCGCGTTACCGAGCTGCGCCAGTTCGAGCGTGTCGCCATGGAGGGAGGCGACGTCCGCCGCGACTCGTCGTACCCCGCCGTGGGCGAACCACGGCCCGCTCCCGATGCGATCACGGGCGTTGACGGCGTTGGCTCCTTGGGTGCTGAGGTAGGCGCGCCAGGTGGAGGTCCCGCGACCGACGGCGGCGGCCAGACTCTGGCAGTGTGCGTCCGCTCCCGCGAGGCCGCCAAGGTTGGCGCCGTTGCCCAGCCCCACACTCGTGACGAAAAAGGTCATCGGTACTGGCGCCGGCTGCTGCGCCGACGCGACATAGGAAGTGCCTGCCACCGCGACGCCAATGGCGACGATCACTGCTGCTGTGTGTTGTGTCCTCAATGTCATGTGCTGTCCTCCGCGTTCGGATCCATCTTACGGTCACCCCACGGGCTGTTTTGCGGCGTGACCCTGCCCGTATCGAACCCTCATTCTCTCACGGCAGATCGATTTCGGTGCGTGGGGAGGTGTCCTTGTCATGTTTTCGGGCAGTTGTCGAGGGGGCGCAAGGCGTCGAGCAGCCCGAGGTTGGGACGCACTGTCGTGTCAACGGCGTGAGAGGCGATTGGTCGCGTAGCGATCCGGAGTCGCCGCTGCCGACCCGCGGATGGTGTGTCGTGATTGACGGGCGATTCATCCGCGCGTCATGCCTGCACGCTCGAGCCACGTGAGCGTGAGACATCAGCTTGGCAACGGTACTATCGCACTATCGCGCGAGGACCATTGCTAGCGAGTGTTAGTATGAGTGGATAGGAATTCACATTACAGGTTGACTCTAATAAACACTCGAAAGGCTTTGCATGCGAACGATTATTCAGCAACTGGAAGACGAGAAGGCCGCGCTTGAAGCACGGGTTCGCGCTGTAGATGCGGCCCTCGTCGCGTTGGGAGGTGGTGCCGCGCCAGCAAAGACGAGAGGCCGGCGCCCGATGACGGCGGAAGAACGCGAAGCAGTATCGAAGCGTATGAAGAAATCGTGGGCGAAGCGAAAGCGGCAGATGGGAGCCGACAAGAAGTAGTCTTGTTACCAGGCTCGTCGCCACCACCGCCTGTGACCGTACTACCCGTATTCCTACCCCAAAGGAGTAATTCCCTGAGCCTGACATCGTTATCGTGTGGGCACGTTAGTACCCGCGGCGTGCGGCTGAATAGGCGTGACTTGACCTACGCGTCTTGCAAGCGAAACTGTACCGCTTCGGCTAGATGGTCGACGCCGATCTGGTCGGTGCCGGCGAGGTCGGCTATTGTGCGGGCGACCTTGAGGAGGCGGTGGCAACTACGCGCGGAGAGATGAAAACGGCGGCTCGCAGCCTCCAGGATCGCCAGGCCCCGCGCATCGAGGAGGCACGAGCGGGTCAGGGCGAGTCCCTCGAGTCTGGCGTTGGCAGGTCCGGCCTCGCCGGAGCGATGACGCGCCCACTGCCGCTCCCGCGCCTTCGACACGCGTTGTCGCACGGGGATGGACGACTCGCCTGGTGCCGCCTTCGCGATGACGGTGAAGGGCACGGCCGGCACCCACACGCTGAGGTCAAGCCGATCGCGCAGCGGGCCAGAGAGCCGGCCCCGGTAGCGGTCAATCGCCTGCGGCGTGCAGCGGCAGGGCCGCCGGTCATCTCCCTGAAATCCGCACGGACAGGGGTTCATCGCGGCAACAAGCATGAACCTCGCAGGGAAGACGGCGGTGCGCATTGCCCTGGCGATGCGGATCGTCCCCTCCTCAAGGGGTTGCCGAAGGGCCTCCAGGACGTGGCGGGGGAATTCGGCCGTTTCGTCGAGCAGGAGGACGCCGTTGTGGGCCAGGCTGATCTCCCCGGGACGCGGGAGGCTGCCGCCCCCCACGAGGGCGATGCCGGACGTCGTGTGGTGCGGCGCCCGAAACGGGGCCTGGCGGAGTAATCCGGCGTCCGGCGGGAGGAGGCCGGCCACGGAATGGATGGCCGTCGTTTCCAACGCCTCATCGGTCGTCAGCGGCGGGAGGATCCCTGGCAATCGCCGCGCGAGCATGCTCTTGCCGGCGCCTGGCGGTCCGACAAACAGGAGATTGTGGCCACCGGCCGCCGCGATCTCCAAGGCCCGTCGGGCCAGCGCCTGCCCTTTGACGTCAGCCAGATCCGGCACACTTTCGGCCCTGAGGCGGTCCGACCCGGTCGTGGGTGGCGACGGCTGCCGCGTCGTCGACCGGTCCCCGGTCAAGATCGCGACTGTTTCATGGAGGGAGGTGACGCTCACGATATCGAGCCCCGACACGATGGAGGCCTCGCTGGCGTTTGCCGCCGGGAGCACGATGGCGCGAACACCCTCACGGCGGGCGCGGACGGCGATGGGCAGCGTGCCCCGAACAGGCCGGACGGCCCCGTCGAGCGACAGTTCGCCGAGCACGAGCGTCCCCTCCAGGTACCTCAGCGGCAGTAGTCCGGCTCCGCACAGGACACCGATCGCGATCGGGAGATCGAAGGCTCCACCGACCTTGCGGATATCGGCTGGGGAGAGGTTGACGGTGACGCGGCGCTGCGGGAAGGCGAAGCCAGAATTCCGTACCGCGCTCTGCACGCGCTCTCGCGATTCCCGAACGCTGGCGTCCGGTAGCCCGACCATGGTGACCGCGGGTAAGCCGCCGTCCGAGACGTCGACCTCCACATCGACGGGGTAGGCGTCGATCCCGAAGGTGGCGGCGGTGTGAACGATGGCGAGCACGCCGGGGCCCACTGCAAGATGGTGTCCAGCGTCCCTCGCGTCAGGGGTGGAGCAGGCAGAACCGATCTCGCACATCGCGCCGGGTCTGGCGCGGCGAGGGATGGCAGATCTTGCGACGTGGGCGGAGCTATCGGAGCACGTCGGTGGGAACAAAGACGCGGTGTTGTTGGCCGAGATCACGGGCGGATGGGGTGATGATGGTACGCTCTCCGACCGCAATCCGGCGTTTCTCGCGTAGCGCCTGGCGCACGTCGTCTTCGCACACGAAGTCGACGGGAGCATCCGGCGTGCTGGTGACGGCCGCGGCGTGAGGCTCGTCGGATCGGCGCGGCGCCGGGTCGGGCGCTGGGGTTGGCACCGGGGAGGCGCCGGGCGCGGCCGAGATGCCGCGGGTCGCGAGAAACGCGTCGATCCGACGCGTCAGGAGCGCGGGGTCCATGCCGCTACGGGCTGGTCTGGCAGGCGCCTCCGGTAATCGAGGTTGTGTCGCGGCGCCCGCCGCTTCTCCCAGGGTCTTCGCCGGTCGAAGCTCGTACGCCAATCGTTTGGTGTTCAGCAGATGCAGCGGGGTGATGTTGTCGGACGTGATATTACCGCCGTGGCCACCACACCCGAGGGTCATCGATGGGGACAAACCAGTGGTCATCCCGGTCGAGCCGAGCGTCGTGGGCGTGTTGACGACGATACGGAAGGCCGATTTCTTGAGTCCAAACTCCAGGATGACACGCTCGTCCTGAGAGTGAATCGACATCGTGTGCCCCATACCGCCATACCGGAGTATCTCCTGGCAACGCGTGCAGCCCTCGCGCCAGTCCGACACCACATAGAAGGACAACACAGGGCACAGCTTTTCCATGGAGAGCGGATAGTCGCGTCCGACACCGTCGAGTGGCGCGATGAGCACTCGCGTATCCGGTGGCACGTCGATCCCGACGCGGTTCGCGATCTCCAGTGCGGTACGCCCCACCAGTGCCGGATTCGGAAGTCGGTCGGACGTCACCAACACCGCCGCGAGGCGCGCCGCCTCGTCTGGGCGTAGGAAATGGCCGCCCTGCCTCGTAAATTCGTGGCGCGCCTCGCCCGAGATCGCCTCGTCGACCACGACGGAGTTTTCCGACGAGCAGAGGACGCCGTTGTCGAACGTCTTTCCCGTGATGATGTCGGCGACGGCCTTCGGCAGATCGGCGGTGCGTTCGATATACGCCGGAGCGTTGCCGGGGCCCACCCCGTAGGCCGGTTTGCCAGCGCTGTATGCCGCGCGTACGAGGGCGAGGCCACCGGTAGCCAGGATCAGCGCGACCTCGCGTCGTCGCATCAACTCTTGCGTGCCCTCGAGGGTCACCACCTGCATGCAACTGATTGCACCAGCGGGCGCTCCCGCGGCTGTGGCGGCTTCTGTCATGACCTCCGCGACACGCCGGATCGAGCGGACGGCCGACGGGTGGGGGCTCAGGACAACGGCGCAGCGCGCCTTGAGGCACACCAGGATTTTGTAGATTGCCGTCGAGGTCGGATTGGTCGATGGGATGACAGCGGCCACGACGCCGAATGGTTCGGCGATGTCGACCACCCGCGTGTCCTCGTGGCGGGCGATGACCCCGACCGTCCGCATCGGCTTGATGAAACGGTGGATGGTCTCCGCGGCGAAGAGGTTCTTGCGGACCTTGTCAGCTTCGACCCCGAATCCGGTGTCCTCGACCGCCAGTCGAGCGAACGCAGCGGCTTCGGCCGCCGCCGCGCTGGCCATGGCGTCTACGATTCGATCGACCTGCTCCTGCGTGAGGTCGGCCAGAAGGGCCTGCGCGGTCTTCGCCTGACGGGCCAGCGTGCGGGCTTCGCGAATCGAGTCGAGGTCGCGATCAGTCTGCGCGGAAGGTTCGGCCATGGTGGCTGGTGGCCTAAGTGCGTGACAACCGGATGCGTGACAACAGAATCCGCGGCGAGAGCCGGTGGCGTGCCCAGCCGCCTACGGACCGGCCCAGAGGCCGCGTGCCTAGCTGGTAGACTACCCAACGTTACGGGGTTGCGGCAGAATCTTCTCCACCTCGGCGTGCGGACGTGGAATGACGTGCACCGAGACCAATTCTCCCACCCGACGGGCCGCGGCGGCGCCCGCGTCGGTCGATGCCTTGACCGCGCCGACGTCTCCTCGGACGAACACAGTGACGAACCCGGCGCCGATGTACTCTTTGCCGACCAGCACGACATTCGCCGCTTTGACCATGGCGTCGGCGGCCTCAATCGATCCGACCAGACCCTTTGTTTCAACCATCACGAGCGCTTCGAGGGACATTATCGATCTCCGGGTCTCTGGTGACC
>SXOW01000180.1 GCA_005778315.1 Acidobacteriota bacterium | reverse complement strand
GTTCGCCAGGGTCGCCGTCGGCGACGGCGTCGCCGGTAGCCGGGTCGACCACCTCGCAGATGAACTCACATTCATTGAGATGCAGCGCACCGGGTGATTCCCAGCATTCAAAGCTGATCGGTCCTACTTCGGTCAGCCCGTGGTGGTCGATGACTCGCGCCCCCCACGCGGTTTCCAACTGCGCGCGGGTAGCCGGGATGCTGCCGCCCGGCTCACCGGCCACGATCAGGGCTCGGACCCGACCGTTCGCGCCGCCGGCATTCAGGCCGGTGGCGCCCGCGATCTGGGCCAGTCTCAGGGCGTAGGTCGGGGTACAACACACCACGGTTGGCCAGATCGCGGCCAGAAGCCGGAGGCGGGATTCACTCGACATCCCGCCACCGGGAATAACCATCGCACCCAGCTGCGACCCGGCGTCGAAGGCAGACCAGAACCCGAGAAACGGACCGAAGCCGAATGGAAAAAAGATGCGATCCTCCGCTGTGACGTGGGCGGCGCGATAGACGGCGGCCCAGCACCGCTTGACCCACGCCCAGCTGTCGTTCGTGTCGGGCCACCGGAGCGGACGACCGGTTGTGGACGTCGTCTGGTGATAGCGGGTATAGCGGTCCAGCGGGTCCGTCAGCGCCGTGCCCCACGGGGGATTGGTGTCCTGGTCGGCCGCGAGCTCCTCCCTCGACGTAAAGGGCAGACGGCGCAGGTCTTCGGCCGTGCGCACCGCCCGAGCAGAGACGCCAGCCTCGTCCAGCTTGCGGGTGTAGAAGGGGTTGGCCCCGTAGACGGCGTCGAGCAGGGCACGGAGCCGGCCGAGCTGGTGCGCTTCGAGCTGTGCCCGTGTGGCGCACTCGGCGTCGGGCGGCACAACCGTGCGGCGGGTTGTCATCGAGGCCTTAGCCTTCTGCGGCCGGACGGGTGGCGGCGGCTTGTGCGGTGGCTGCCGGGTCTGCTGGGTCCCCGGTCCACACCCCGAACCGATCGGCGATGTCTGACGGTATCGCCATGCCCTGCATCGGTTCGCCCGGCCGTTTGCTCACGCAGGCCACCGTCAGCGTCCCGCGGGCCGCCGCCACACCATCGAGCTCCACGGTGGCGGCGTAGGTCAGACTCTTCGTCGATTTTCGGGTGATGCGGAGCACGACGTCGAATTCATCTTCGAACCGGAGCGGTCGGAGGAACTCGAAACTGGTGGCGACCCTGGGGAAGCCGATGTTCGCTCCGGTCGGGGCGATGCTCAAGCCCGCCGCTCTCCACATGGCGTGCTCCGCCTCCTCCATGTAGCGAAAGAACACGCTGAAATGCACAATGCCGGCGGTGTCGGTTTCGTAGAACTGCACGCGTCGCGTGAGTCGGAATTCGCTGATAGGCACGAATGACGGTTCCCAGGTCTAGGGGCTCGCCGCCTCTGCCCAGCGGGTCTGACCCGTATAGGTGCCCAACGCGTCCATCAACGGGCGAAGGTCCTTGAAGACATTCCCGACCAGCGCGTCCACCAGCTGTGATTGCAGGTCTGGGTGCCGGCTGCGGAACTCACCAAAGTTGAAGGAGGGCTCGTAGAACGCGAGTACGAGTTGCCGGAAGCTGTCCAGGCCGTAACGCACGTCGCGCTCATACTGCTCGAAGGTCGTCGCGTTTATGGTGCCCCCGTCCAGTGCTGCGTGAATGGTGTCGGCCGCCAATTCGCCGCCCTTCAACGCCAGGTACACGCCGGATGAGAAGACCGGGTCGAGGAATGAGAACGCGTCGCCCACCAGGCAGAAACCATCACCGGCCGCTCGGGTCGCGCGATAGCTGAACTCCCCGGTTACCCTGATCGGTCCGAGATGTGTGCCAGGGGCCAGATGCTCACGGATCCACGTGCAGTGTTCCGCCTCACGCCGGAAGATCGCTTCCGGGTCGCGGGTCTCCCGATAGAGATAGTCGTGTTCGGCGACCACGCCGACCGAGACCGTGTCATCCACGAGTGGGATGTACCAGAACCACCCCTTGTTGGGGATGTAGGCCACGGTTGTCGCGCCCTCGTCGAGCCCCGGATCTCGGAGGGCACCCTTGAAGTAGGTGAAGATAGCGATCTTGTTGAGGCTGGCGTCTCGCTGTTTCCACCCGAGCTTGCCGGCCAGCAACGCATCGCGTCCGGTCGCGTCCACCACCACTTTGGCGCGATACACGGTGGAGTCACCCTCCGCGGATTCGGCCTGTACGCCAACCACGCGGTCGCCCTCGCGCAGCACATCGCGGACCGTGACACCTTGACGTACGTCGGCCCCGGCCGTGGCCGCGTTCTCCAGCATCATGGCGTCGAAGTCGCTGCGCCGGATCTGCCAGGTGCTGGCCCAGTCGTGTTTGATGGTCCTGAAGAAGTAGAACGGTTCCGACACCTTGCCGTTGGTCGACACGAACTGCACGCTGTGCTTCCTCGGGCTGCCCGACCGCTCCAGCCAGTCAAGGACACCCAGGCGCTCGAACGTGAACCAGGTATGGGGCATCAGGGATTCCCCGATGTGGTAGCGCGGGAACGACTCCCGTTCGAGCAGCAGCACCTTGCGACCATGTCGAGCGAGGAGGGTGGCCGTGGTCGCACCCGCCGGCCCACCCCCGACGACGATCGCGTCGAGCGTTCTGGATGTCATCTCTGACTAGACCTGCGGCAGCACTTCGACGATGTCACCGATCTTCCGGCCTGCGCGGATGATCTCCGTGCGCCGCCCATACAGGGTCCTTGGCTCACGCATCCAGAAGATGCCCATCATCTCGGCGTTGGGTGTCATGGCAAGGTAGCCTTTGACGCGACTGCGGTACTCAAATCGGCCATCCGCCAGGATCCGGCCGAGCGGCACCTCGTTCTTGACGATAGCGGCCTTCAAGCGCGGACCGAACGCATCAAGTTTGATCCTGATGGCACCCATCTCGACCGGCCGTCCCGTGTATTCCTGCACCAGCAGGACCCGGCGAAAATACCACACCCCGCGGGAAAACGTTGACAGTGCCCGCAGCACGACCCGTCCGCCATAGTGCCGCTCCAGGGTGCTCGTCATGTCGTTGTCGTGGACCAGCATCGACCGATAGGGCGACGGGATGTCGTCCGGCGCGATGATGCTCCATTCCGGCATGGCCACGCCGGCTTTCCGGTAGACGACGTCGAGCGGGTAGAGCGCGTCGGGCGTCGAGGCGAGGGGTGACGTGCGGGGTCGCCGGGCGGGTGTCGGCTTGGCCATCGGATGAGCGGTGCCGTGGCGTTGAAGGCGCCGGCACGGTCCTATGTGTACCGAAGATCGGTGTGCTCGGGGAGGAAGAATCGCGGGAGCAGGCTGTCGACGCGGAGGAGCCCGTCCCGCGTCAAGGCGACCTGCTCGGCGTCCGACGCCATGAGGTAGCCGTCGGCACGCAGTGACGCGAGCGCCGGACCAAAGCGGTTCGAGATGTCGATGCCGTACTTGTCGCGGAAATACCCCGGGCGGACCGATCCTTTCTTGAGTTGGAGGACGAACTCGCGGATCAACCGCTCCTCGTCCGTGGGCCGGTAGGCGCGGCTCAGCGGAATGTCCCCACGCCGCACCGCCGCCGCGTACGGACCCCAGGAGTCAAGGTTCTGTATATGGACCCCGTTGACGTGACCAAACGACGACACGCCAAGGGGCGCCAGG
Source organism: Acidobacteriota bacterium (assembly GCA_005778315.1). GTDB lineage: Bacteria > Acidobacteriota > Vicinamibacteria > Vicinamibacterales > UBA8438 > UBA8438. The sequence continues at coordinate 115 of SXOW01000180.1, read as the reverse complement.
TCGGCGCCCTGCCAGAGCTGGTCGCGATACACGAACCGTGTCGACTGCGGGTCCTTGACCGCCGTATACGCACTGCCGACGGTGTAGCCGGCGCCCTCCAGCGCGTCGAAGGCCT
>SXOW01000179.1 GCA_005778315.1 Acidobacteriota bacterium | reverse complement strand
GCATGGGCACGACGATCAGCACGTTCTTTCAGACCACGACGATGATCATCTCGATCCCGTCGGTCGTCATCCTGTCGGCGTTTTTCCTGTCGCTCTACGGGGGGTCCATTCGCTACAACGTGCCGATGCTGTTCGCGCTGGCGTTTCTCCCGATGTTCGGCATCGGCGGGCTGACGGGGCTTCCGTTGGGGCTGACGGCGCCGGACTTGCACCTGCACGACACCTACTACGTCATCGGGCACTTCCACTACGTGGTGGCGCCGGGCACCATCTTCGCGTTGTTCGGCGGGATCTATTATTGGTTCCCCAAGGCCACCGGGCGCGTGATGAACGAACTGCTCGGCAAGATCCACTTCTGGGGCTCCATCGTCGCAATCAACTGCGTGTTCATGCCGATGTTCATCACCGGGCTGGCCGGCATGAATCGGCGACTCTACGACGGTGGCATGCAGTACGCCCACGTGCAGGAGGTGATGGAGTGGAACGCCTTCATGTCCTACGGGGCGTGGGCGCTCGGCTTCTTCCAGATCTTCTTCATCTTCAATTTCTTCTGGAGCATCCGGAACGGCAAGAAGGTGGACGACAACCCCTGGCAGTCGACGACGCTCGAGTGGCAGGCGCCTTCCCCGCCGCCCCATGGGAACTTCAGCACTCCGCCCGAAGTGCACCGCGGTCCATACGAGTACAGCGTGCCCGGCGCTTCGAGCGGCTTCTCCATGCAGGGTCAGGCCCCAGAGCCCAAATCCGCAAAGGTGTAACGATCGATGGAAATTCCCTATACCGTACAGGCCCGGCCGGACACCGGGTTGAACAACGTCAAGCTCGGCATCTGGCTGTTTCTCGCCTCCGAGGTGATGCTGTTCGGCGGGCTGTTCTCAGCCTACGTGCTGCTCCGCATGGGCGCCGTCGAATGGCCGCTGGGCGCCGAGTTTCTGAACATTCCGATCGGCACCGTCAATACGGCGATTCTGATCGCGTCGAGTGTCACCATGGTCATGGCCTTCGCCTCGCTCAAGCTTGGCGACTTCGCCAAGTACAAGGGCTACATGTTGGCCACCGTGCTGCTGCCGGTGCTCTTTTTGTGCATCAAGGCCTACGAGTACTACGAGAAGGTGTCCCACGATCATCTCCCGTCGCACAGTACGTTTCTGGCGATCTACTGGACGATGACCGCGCTGCACGGCCTGCACATCGTTGGCGGCATCGTGGTGAACAGTTATTTCTGGGGTCCCGGCAGCAAGATGTGGCACACCAAGCCGGCGATGTTCGAAAACCGCGTCGAAGCAGCAGGGCTGTACTGGCACTTCGTCGACCTGGTCTGGATTTTCCTGTTTCCCGTGCTGTATCTCCTGTAACGGGCAGAGGCGCAAGGAGTCGTCATGAGCGGTAGCGCAGAAGACGTCAGAAAACACATCGCGACCTACAAGAAGATCGCCGGGGCCCTCGCCGTGGGCACGGTCGTCACGGTCCTTGCGTCGTATCTGGATGTCGCGATTTCCCTCGCCATCACGATCGCGTTGATCATCGCCACCATCAAGGGCTCGCTCGTGGCGAACTACTTCATGCACCTGGGCGAGGAACGCAGCGCGTGGCTGAAGTTGACATTGGGGCTGACCGCGGTCTTCTGGCTGGCGTTGATGTTCCTCCCGATCTTTACGCTCTCAGACCATACGGGGGTCGCCAAGACGCTGCCGAACGCGACCGCGCCTGTGGAACACGAGGCGGAGGCCCACTGATGTCGCTCCGATCCTTTCACGTGGTGTTCATCGTGGCGTCGATTGCGTTGACGCTCATGATGGCCGTGTGGGGCGGTATCAACTACGGTACCGACGGCGGGTCCGTCTGGCACCTGGTCACGATGGTTGGCGCCGTGTTAACCGGGGGGCTGCTGACGGTGTACGCCGTGAAATTCGTGCGGAAGACCCGCGAACTCGGGTTGAGCTGACGACGCACAAACGGGACCTCTGAAACGGGATCTCTGAAGATGACGCGACTTGTTCTGTGGACGGTGTGCATGACGGCGGCCCTGGCGGTGGCGTCGCCGGCGCCCATGCAGGCCTGTGCGGTCTGCTTCGGAGACCCCAACTCTGCGATGGCGATCGGCGCGAGTTGGGGTGTCCTGCTGCTGGTCGGCGTGACGGCCGCCGTTCTCTCCGCTTTGGCGGGCTTTTTTCTTTACCTGGTGAGACGGTCACGCATGGCGCTCGGTCAAAGCGCCGACCTGTCACGATCGTCCCAGGCCTCAGGGAGTATGTAGATGCAGGAGTTATTGGGACTGCCGCTGCAGGCCTCGTCGCACGCCGGCGAAATCGATCGGATTATCGTGATCGTGCACTGGCTCATGCTGGTGCTGTTCGTTGGCTGGGGCTCTTTCTTCGCCTATACCCTCATTCGGTTCCGACAGGGCGCGAACCCGAAAGCCGACTACCACGGCGTCAAGAGCCATGTGTCCAGCTATCTTGAGGTGGGGGTCGCCATCGTCGAAGCCGTCATCCTGATTGCGTTCGCGCTGCCCGCGTGGGCGAACCGAGTCAATGACCTGCCGCCGGAGAGCGGTGCCACGGTTGTCCATGTGATCGCGAAACAGTTCGCGTGGCACTCGGTGTACCCAGGACCCGATGGCCGGTTCGGCCGCCGCGATGCGAGTCTGGTCACGGCGACCAACGAAATCGGATTGGACCGCACTGACCCGAACGGCCGGGATGATATCTACACGATCAATCAGCTCAGTCTGCCGGTCGACACGCCGGTGGTCGCCTATCTCAGCAGCATGGATGTCATCCACAGCTTCGCCATTCCCGAGATGCGGGTGAAGCAGGACGCCATCCCGGGGATGGAGATTCCGATCTGGTGGGAACCCACGGTGGCTGGAGCGTATGAAATCAATTGCTCGCAGTTGTGTGGCCTGGGTCACTACCGGATGCGCGGCGCGGTGAGTATTCTCACGCAGGCAGAGTTCCAGTCGTTCCTCGCCACAGAAAGCGCGCGTTTGACGGCCGACTGACGGCGCCGCGCTCGGTGGCTTGTTGGGTCCCCGCCGGGGACACGATCGCCGTGGCTGACTATACCCCTGATCGGCGAACCGCCGATCGCGTCCCGATCGCTTTGTCGGGTCGGCTCTCCTGGACCGACGCCAATGGTGTCGCGCGGTCGGCAGACATCCGAACCGAAAACGTGAGCGCGCGTGGCCTGCTGGTGGACTGCTTGTCGAGCGCCAACCTCCCCATGCACCGGCTGGTTGGGGTGTCGTTGTCCACCGGTGACCGAGCCGTGAAGGCGCTTCCCCGCAGTCTGCGGAACCGGCATGCGCCGGCCGCCATTGCCCGCATCCAGCCGCCGCGAGACCCGAATCGCGCGAGCTGCCGATACGCGCTACGCTTGTTGGCTGAATTGGACTGACGCCTCCCGGCGTCTACGGTGGCCGGGTCGCAGGCAACCCCGGAGCCACCGTCAGGACTCAGCGACCCGCGCGCGCCAGCTCTTCTTCGATAATCTGCTCGAACACGGAGTACGGGGCCGCGCCCATGACGGTCCGCCCGTTGATGAACACGGTCGGCGTCGAGGACACGCCGTCTTCCTGTCCCTCACGCAGGTTGTCGTTGACCCGTTCAGCAAATCGGCCGCTGTCCAGACAGCTGTTGAACGCAGCCTGATCCATCCCCAACGTTCCGGCGTGACGCTTCAGGTCATCGACCCCCAGAGCGTCCTGGTTCGCGAACATGGTGTCGTGGAGTTCCCAGAACTTACCCTGTTCGAGGGCGCAATGCCCAGCTTCGGCGGCTCTGAACGCCTGGGCGTGGTTGGGCAGCGGGTAGTCCTTGAAGACCAGCCGGACATCGTCGCCGTAGGCGGCTTGCAGCTGCTCGACCGTGCCGATCAACTGTTGACAAAACGGGCACTGGAAGTCGGAGTACTCGACGATCTGGATCACCGCGTCTTCCGATCCGAAGGACGCGTCGTTGGCATCGACCGACACCGGGGTTCGCGGCGGGTCAAGTTCGATGTGCACGTTGCCAGCCGCGTCCCGGAGGTCGTTCATGTATGCCTGTAGGGCCTGTATTGGGCGCTGCTGGTCGAGAAATGCGCGAATCTCCGGTCGCATCTGCTCGAGCGTCCGCCCGCCGAAGGCGTTCTGGTTCTGCCCGTAGAGCAGCGCCACATCTTCGTCGGTCACCGGCAGGCTGCGCGACGGCAGCTCGGCGTCCAGCAGCGCCTCACGGGACACGCCTTTGGCCGCCGCCTCTTGATCGATGAGAATGTCGCCGATCACGAGGTCCAGTGCGCGCCGACGGGTGTCATACAACTCCTGGAGCATCCGGGCGCGCGAGGCGGCGTCGTTCTTGCGCCACGCCTCATCGAGATCGGCCATGGTCACCGTGTGGTCGCCGACGCGGCCGACGATCTCGGTCGGGGCCTGGGCACAGACCGACGCCGCTGAACAGACTAGAGTGAGAGCCGCGACGCTGTAGACCGCGCCGATCCGGTGAGCCATGACGTGCACCTTTCCCTTGCCATCGTAACGTCACACTTTACCATCCAGAGGGCGGTGCCGACACCGGGCACCGACCGCCAGACATGGGTCTCTGACCATGAGCCGCCATCGTGTCCGCGCCAGACCACCCCGAGCCACGAGCGGCGAACCCGCTCTTCGGCTGGCGGCGGGACAAGAGACCTCGGCGTATGTCGAGGATGCGGCCCACTATCCGGGTGGACACACGTCTCTGGTCGTCTGCCCGCGTGACGAGGCCCAGCTCGCCGCCAGCCTCAAAGACTCCGAGGCGGTGCTGGTGGTGGGCGCCCAGTCGTCGCTCACGGGCGGAGCCACGCCGATGGGCGACACGGTGGTCAGTGTGTCCAAGCTGGACGCGGTCGCACCGCCTGGCCCCAACACCGTCACTGCGCAGCCGGGAGTCACGCTCACGGCCCTTCGCGAGGTGCTGACGGCGGCGGGCCGGGCGTATCCGCCCGTGCCCACCTTCGAGGGGGCCACGGTGGGCGGGGTCGTGTCGACCAACGCTGCCGGCGCCGCGACATTCAAATACGGCGCGACACGCCGGTGGGTCAGAGGACTCACCGTCATGCTCGCGACGGGAGAGTTGATTGACCTCGAGCGAGGGCAGGTCCGCGCGGCAGACTCCCGCTTCGAGATCGAGACGTCTGGAGGCACGATCCAGGTGCCGGTGCCCACATACCAGCTCCCGGACGTACCCAAACGGGCGGCCGGCTACGCGGCGGGTTCTGACCTCGACCTGATCGATCTGTTCATCGGTTCCGAAGGCACGCTTGGCATCGTGACGTCGGTGACCTTGGATGTGCTGCCCTACTGTCCTGAAGTCGGATTTGTCCTGATTGCCTGTCGAGACGAGTCGCAGGCGCTCGCGCTGGCCTCCAGACTGCGCGCCGAGTCGAGGCGGACGTGGCGCGACCGCGATCCAGACGGTCTCGATGTCATCGCCGTCGAGCACATGGACCGCCGCTGTCTCGCGCTGCTCCGCGAAGACGATGTACCCCGGCGGCTGGGGGTGACCATTCCGGACGATGCGGATACGGTGCTGCTGGCCCAGGTTGAGTTCCCGCCTGGCACCACACCGGACCGCATCTATGACGATGT
>SXOW01000178.1 GCA_005778315.1 Acidobacteriota bacterium | reverse complement strand
GGTCGATCAATCCCATGGGTGTAGTCGCTCGCCTACCGGCCTTCGTACCAGTCGGCGTTCGTCGCGATGAAGCTTTCCCAATGCTCGGGAACCTCATCGTTGGCGAAGATCGCCTCGACCGGACATGCCGGCACGCACGCGCCGCAGTCAATGCACTCCTCGGGGTGGATGTAGAGCATCGTCTCCGCTTCGAACTCTTCTTCGTCCTTCCGCGGGTGGATACAGTCCACTGGACACACATCTACGCAGGCGGTGTCCTTCGTCCCGACGCATGGTTCACAAATGCTGTACGCCATCAAAACTCCTCCGTCTTCGTCGCCTCGCGGTGCGCCGACGGTTCAGCCGTCGGACCCGCAGCGGGCGGGCTGACCCCGGCAATCGGAGCGGGCCACCGTGCACGCCGCCGAAAGAATACCCTGCGTAGGTGCCTCCGTTCAAGGGGGCCCACCCTTACACGATCTTCATCCGGCCCGCGAACCCTTCGTCATAGCCGTGGAAATGCAAAACCGCAGATTCCGGGTGCTGCCAGCAGTAGTAGCCGTCGCCGTTGTCGAAGTCCACCAGCCACAGTCCCTTGACCTCGAGTCCCATCCCGCGCACGCGTTGCGTCCAGGCCGCCACGACCGCTTCCAGGGCATCGACCGCCTCAGCGCGGGCCGGATCGGACGCCGGCAGGCGCTGCACCACGGTGGACAGTTCTTCGGCTTCAGCGACCGCCGCCTCCGTGACCGTCCGGACACGAGGAAGCAAGCGCTGCGCTTCCGCCAACGTAAATCGTTTGGTCTCAGGTTCGTCGGTGCTCACGGCTCTCTCCTGGCTCCGCACGGGGTCTGGTCCGGCGTTCACGCACTGGTCTCGCCCGGGCGTAGTTCGAGCACGGCAATCCCCTTGGGCTCAACCAGGGCGCGGAGCGCCGAGGGAGTCCCCGTCAAATGGGGAAAGGTGCCGTAGTGCATCGGTATCACCTGTCGGACTCCCAGCCACTCGCAGGCGCGGGCCGCGGCCGACGGCCCCATGGTGTACCGCCCGCCAATGGGCAGAATGGCCATATCCGGCGCGTAGCATTCGCCAATCATCCGCATGTCGCCGAACAGCGCCGTGTCGCCCGCCACATACATCGTCAATCCGCCCTCGAAGTCCAGGACATAGCCGACCGGCTCTCCCAGATACCACGTCGGATCGTCTTCGGCCCACCCACCACTGTGCTCGGCCCGCACCATGGTGATCGTGACGCCGTGCAAGCTGATCGTCCCGCCTTTGTTCATCGGATGCAGATGCCGAATCCCCTTCGTCTCGAGCCAGTGGCACAGCTCGACGATCGCGACCACGTCGGCGCCCGTGGACCGCGCCACCGGCACCAAGTCCGCAATGTGGTCGGCATGGCCGTGCGTGACCAACACGAGGTCGGCGCGCGGAATACGCTTGCACGGCTCCGGACAGGCGGGATTGGTGGTCAACCAGGGATCGATCACGATGTCCACGCCACGGGACGTATGGAGCACAAACGTGGCGTGGCCGAGCCACGTAATCCGCAGCGGCACCTGGGTGGAACCATCCATCTGCGGCGGCATTCTATCCCAGCCCGATTGCACCGGCGACGAGCGAGACGCTAACATCCCGGTCATGACCACTCCGGGCCCGACCAAGATGCCGACAGCGGTGCCAGCGACGTTCTTCCGCGGGCGGCGAGTTCGGCCGGACGCGGGACCGGCCGGTGGCAAACCACGCTGGCTGAAGGTGCGCGCGCCGGGGAGCGAAGGCTACCGACGACTCAAACGGCTCATGACGGAGCAGTCCCTCAACACCGTCTGCGAGGAGGCGAACTGTCCGAACATCGGCGAATGTTGGCACCACGGCACCGCGACGTTCATGATCCTGGGCGGGGTGTGCACGCGGGCCTGCGCCTACTGCAACGTCGCGCACGGACACCCCGGGCCGGTCGACGAGACCGAGCCGATGCGGATCGCCGAAGCGGTCCGAACGCTCGACCTCGACTATGTCGTCATCACGTCGGTTGACCGCGACGATCTCCAAGACGGCGGCGCCTCCGCCTTCGCGGCGACCATCACCGCGACCAGAGCGCTCTCGCCGAACTGCCACATTGAGACGCTGATTCCTGATTTTGGCGGACAGGCCACCTCACTGGACACCGTCCTCGCGGCCGGGCCGGACGTGCTCAACCACAACATCGAAACGGTAGCCCGTCTCTATCGGACTGCGCGCCCCGGCGGCAACTACGCGCGGGCGCTCCAGCTGCTCGACCGTGCGTACCGGGCGCGTCCCGATGCGCCCACCAAGTCAGGCCTCATGGTGGGCTTGGGAGAAACCGACGACGAGTTGCGCACCACGCTCGCTGACCTGCGACGCGTCAATTGCGGCATCCTCACCATCGGGCAATATCTTCGTCCGTCTCTCGCCCACCTCCCGGTGGCCCGGTATTATCATCCGGACGAGTTTGCGGCGCTGAAGGCGTCAGCCCTCGCCCTCGGGTTCGGGCACGTCGAGTCGGGCCCGCTGGTGCGCAGCTCGTATCACGCGCACCAGCAGGCCGCGTCGTTCGCCGCCGCGTCCGGCTAGGCCCGGGGTGCCCGCTTCGGGCGGTAGACATGCGTGCTCTGCCCGAAAAAGACCTCGGCCGATTCCATGAGCGTCTCGGACAACGTGGGATGGGGGTGGATACACAACCGGAGGTCGGCCGCGGTCGCTCCCATCTCGATCGCCACCACACCCTCGGCAATCAGTTCGCCGGCCCCGGCGCCCGCGATACCCACGCCGAGAATCTGCTCCGACTCCGGGTCGATGACCAGCTTCGTGACCCCCGCAGGGCGGTCGAGCGTGATGGCACGACCAGACGCCGCCCAGGGAAAACGGGTGACCTGTACCGTTCGGCCTTGCGCCTTGGCCTCGGTCTCCGTCAGACCGCACCAGGCCAGCTCAGGGTCCGTGAACACGACGGCCGGTATCGCAGCGGGCTCGAAGACAGCTTTGTGACCGGCAATCGCCTCCACCGCGGTGCGCGCCTCGTGACTGGCTTTGTGGGCCAGCATCGGCTCCCCCACAAGGTCGCCGACGGCGAACAGGGTGGGCTCATCCGTGCGACGCTGACCATCGACCACGACAAAGCCGCGTGCGTCCCGCTTGACCGCGGTCCGCTCCAACCCGGGAATCTCCGAGTTCGGCACTCGCCCGACGGCGACCAGAACGCGATCAAAGTATCGCTCTGGCTGCTCGAGTCCGTCGCCCTGTAACGTCACTCGCACGCCGTCGCCGTCCTCGGCGAGTCCGACCACCGTCGTCTCCAGCAGCACGGCCTCGCACAGCTCACTCAAACGCCGCGCCACCCCCGACACCCGGTCGCGATCCGCCCCAGGCAACAGGCCCGCCGTCATCTCCACCACGGTCACGGCTGAGCCCAAGACCGCGTAGACCGAGCCCAGTTCGAGACCGATGTACCCCCCGCCCACCACCAGGAGCGACCCTGGAATGACGGGAATGTCCAGGGCCCGGGTGGAATCCCAGACGCGGTCGCTCTCGAGCTTCAGCGAGCCGGGCACCGCGGGCCGCGACCCGGTCGCCAGAATGGCGTGGTCAATCGTCAGATCGACCGGCTCGCCGCGCCCGCCCGCCCCCGCCGCGCCGCCCGG
>SXOW01000177.1 GCA_005778315.1 Acidobacteriota bacterium | reverse complement strand
GAGGAGAACGGGTATGAGGCCACGCCCGGGCACATTCGAGGGTACGACCCGAGAACCGGCGAGCAGCTGTGGATCTTTCACGTAGTGCCGCAAGGCGACGACTTCGGCGTCGATAGCTGGGAGAACGACTCGTGGCGGTACACCGGCCACGCCGGTGTCTGGACCCAGCTGACGGTTGACGAAGAGCTGGGCTACCTCTACCTGCCCACCGAGGTCGCCACCAACGACTGGTACGGCGGGCACCGTCCGGGCGACAACCTCTTCGCTGAGAGCGTTGTCTGTCTCGACATTCGCACCGGCGAGCGGGTCTGGCACTACCAGCTCATTCACCATGGTGTGTGGGACTACGACAACCCGTCTCCGCCGACGCTGGTCGACGTGACCCAGAACGGGCGCAGGATCAAAGCGGTGGCCATGGTCACCAAGCAGGGCTACACGTATGTCTTTGACCGGGAGAATGGCACTCCGCTGTGGCCCATCATCGAGATGCCGGTGCCGGCGTCGGACGTGCCAGGCGAGCAGCTGTCCCTGACCCAACCGATACCCTCGCGCCCAGCGCCGTTCGAGCGTCAGGGGTTTACAGTCGACGATCTGATCGACTTCACCCCGGAGATTCGGGCGGAGGCGATGGAGATCGCCGCCAACTACCGCATGGGCCCGCTCTACACGCCGCCGTCGCTGATCAACGATCCGAGCGGGACCAAAGGGACGTTGGTACTGCCAGGGTGGGGTGGCGGCTCCAATTGGCCCGGGGCGGGCGTCGATGTGGAAGCGGGCATCTTGTTCGTCCCGTCATTGACGGTTCCGATCGTCGTGTCGCTCGCGCCCGGCGAGCCGGGGGGCACCAACTTCGACTACATCCGGGTAGGGCCGATATACCCGCCGGGTCCGCGCGGGTTGCCGTTGGTCAAACCGCCGTGGGGACGGATTACCGCCATGGACCTCAACACTGGCGACCATCTCTGGTCCCGCCCCCTTGGAGGTGCCCCGCGTGAGGTGCGCGAGCACCCCGACCTGCAGGGGCTCGGCCTGGACTTCTCAGCGATGGGGCAGAACGGTCGGCCTGGGGCGTTGGTGACCAAGACGCTGCTGTTCATGGGAGAGGGTGGCGGGGTGCGAGGCGGCGTCGAGTCGCGGTATGGGGCGGGCGGTCCGACGTTCCGCGCCTACGACAAACGGACCGGTGAGGTGGTCGCCGAAATCGTGTTGCCCGCGAACCTGACCGCGCCGCCGATGTCCTACATGCTCGACGGGAAGCAATACATCTGCGTCGCCGCCGCGACGCTCGACAGCCCAGCGGAGCTTGTGGCGTTAGCGTTGCCATAGGCGCCGCGGGTCTACGAAGGCTCAGTGACCGACCAACCCAAGGACCACTACCAGAGCATCGTCCTGTCCGGGACGGATACGGAGCTACCTGCCTGGTTTACGAACGACTACAAGAAGTACAGCCACTTCCGGCCGATGGCCGGTGGGGGGAATGGTGTCCTGGTGTCCTGCAAGGACAACAACCTCGGGCGAACGGTCGCCCTCAAGAAGCTGCGCCCTGGGCTCTCACACAGTGTTCGCGACAGGCGGCGACTGTTGCGCGAAGCGCGGGTGACCGCGCAGTTGCAGCATCCGGCGACGGTGCCGGTCTACGAGATCGGCAAGGACGACGAGGGACAGATCTACTTCGCCATGAAGAAGATCGAAGGGGAAGACCTGTTCAAGATCCTGAGTCGGATTGCTCGCGGCGACGACTCAACCGTCCGGACCTACACCCTCGATCGACTGCTCGGTATTCTCATTCAAGCGAGCAATGCGTTGGGCTACGCCCATACCCACGGTGTGATTCATCGAGACGTGAAACCCGAGAACATCTTGGTCGGGTTCTATGGCGAGGTGTATCTGATGGACTGGGGTGTCGCCAAGATCTGGGGTCGCCCGAACGATGGACCCGCCCCCGACGAGGTCACCGACGGGGAGCTGCGCGAACGGCTCACGACGGCCGGATCGCGTCCCGGGACGCCGCTCTACATGTCGCCGGAGCAGGTCTACGGGAACAGGCCGATCGACGAACGCACGGATGTCTTCAGCATGGGCGTGGTGCTCTATGAAGTCCTGGCTCTGCGCGAGCCGTTCCGGGGGAGGACCATCGAGGAGACATTTCACAACATCTGCAATGCGACCCCGCTTCCACCGAGCGAGGTCTCCACGCACCTGAAGGTTCCGGCACGTCTGGAGAACATCTGTCTGAAAGCGATGCAGAAGGAGCCCCGCGCGCGCTATTCGAGCATCATGGACATGGTCGCCGAGATCAGTCAGTTCCGCGATGAGACGATGACCGGCCCGACCGACGCGTGAAGTGGCCCACAGGCGCGCGGACTACAGTTCATCGCGCATCCAGGATGTAGCCAGGCTGTCGGCGTACTCGTTCCACCGATGACCGGAGTGGGCGGGGATCCAGACAAGCGTGCATGAGGGACACCTCGGCGACCGCATCCTGGGGCAGCATCTGGAAGGCTTCGATGCTTGTCGACCGCGGCCTGTGCTACCTCCAAAAGGCGCCCCGCACACCGTGCAGCGGAAACCAGGCATAGGATACGGCGATCACTCGGCGTTCAGGTCGAGTGCCGCACGAGCGACATCCCCATCCTGTATCGTCTTCCGGCGGTCCGCGGCGGCGAGGTGGCCCGCGGCCCGTCCGAGCCGCCGGATGTAGTTATCGACCTGAGTGCCGGCCGCGGCGAGGGCCGACCCGCTGATCCGACAGCCGCCGGAGGCCTCCGTCTCGACGACCGCAAGACGAAGCCGGCCGTGGTGTTCGTGCATCACCCGTTGCAATTCGACATCCCAAAGGGGGCGAAGTCGAGCGGCATCGCGGACAGTGTCGATCTGTGGCCGGTGCTGAAGGACCG
>SXOW01000176.1 GCA_005778315.1 Acidobacteriota bacterium | reverse complement strand
GACCGCCTGGTTGGCGTCGCAACCGCAGCGTGAGCCGGTCGGCGTGCTGTTTTCTGGCGGGGTCGATAGCGGAGCGGTTCTGGTGAGCGCGTATCGGGCGTTGCTCGACAGTAGGCAGAGTCCGAGCCGACTCAAAGCGTTCACGTTGGCGGTGGATGGCGGCGGGGCAGACGTGGCGCAGGCACGGGAGTTTTTGAGCCGGGTCGGTCTGGAGATGTTGCTGGAGGTGATCGACGTGCCGTCCTCGCAGCTCGACCCGCTCGAGGCGGTGGAAGTCATCGAGGACTACAAACCGTTGGACGTCGAATGCGCCACCGTGGGCCTCGCGTTGTTGGGGGCGATTCGCGAGCGCTACCCGGAGTGGCGGTTACTGCTGGATGGAGACGGCGGTGACGAAAACCTCAAGGACTACCCGATCGAGGAGAACCACGAGCTGACCATTCGCAGCGTCGTGTCCAACTCCATGCTCTATCAGGAGGGTTGGGGGGTCGGCGCGATCAAACACTCGCAAACCTATTCGGGAGGGTTCTCTCGAGGTTGCGTGCGAACCTTCGCCCCCGCACGGCGGTTCGGGTTCTCTGGCCTGAGTCCGTTTGTTTGCCCATCCCTCGTTCGGATCGCCGAGTCGATACCATTCCACGCGCTCTCTGAGGGGTCGACCGCGGCCCTCTATGCATTGAAAGGCGAGGTTGTGCGCCGGGGAATCCGCACGCGGTTCGGCCTCGATTTTCCGGTGTTCGAGAAGCGGCGGTTCCAGCAGGGCGCCGTCGACGACGATGCGTTTCGCGGCCACTTCGCGGGCCCTCCGGAACGATATCGGGCTCATTTTCATTCTCTCTACGGTGAAGTGGCGCGGTAGCACCGGATACGCCTTCGTCACGAGGCATTGGTCATTGGTGGCATGGATCGCTGGGTCCGTTCCCTCCGGCGCTCGAAAGTGTCTCCGTCGTCCGACCGGCCGATCGCGGTGTCGCATGAAGTCGAGCGCCGGCTCGGCGGGACGACACGCGACGCATCCACCGTCTTTCTCGCGGGGGCCGAGTGCCCATTCAGTTGTGTGTTCTGCGATCTGTGGACGCAGACGCTGAGTGGACCGACGCCCCCCGGCGCGCTCTCCCGCCAGTTGACTCACGCGCTGTGCGAGATTCAACAGCGTGCGCTGATCAAGCTCTACAACGCCGGCAACTTCTTTGATCCGACGGCGGTGCCCCCGACCGAGGACGCACCCCTCCTGCGCCTGCTCGAGGGATTCGAACAGGTGACGGTGGAGTGCCATCCCCGGTTCATCGGTGAACGGTGCTTCGCCTTCGCTGACCGCCTCAGGGGAGAGTTGGAGGTGGCGATTGGGCTGGAGACGGTCCATCCGGAGGCGTTGCCGCGACTCAACAAACAGATGACGCTGGCGGACTTCGATACCACGGCGTCGGCGCTTGCAGCGCGCGGGGTCGGTCTCCGGGCCTTTGCGTTGCTCGGGTGTCCGTTCGTGCCGCACGACGAGCAACTCGACTGGACCATCCGTACGGTGGAGCATGCGGTGGCGTCGGGCGCCCGGACGGCTTCGATCATTCCGGTGCGCGGCGGGAACGGAGCGCTGGAGTCACTGGCGGCGGCTGGCGACTGGGCAAGGGTCACGCTCGACCTGGTCGAGGAGACGTTCGACCGCGTACTGCGGCTGAACCTGGAAGACGCGGTGGTACAGATGGACCTCTGGGACCTCGAGCGGGTGTCGGACTGTGCGCACTGCTTCGACGCTCGCCGCCGTCGACTAGGCGCCATGAACTTGAGCGGGCGGTCGGAGCCGCACGTTGCGTGCGCCTGGTGTGGCGCCAGTGTAGGGCTCGACCGGCCATGACGAGGCGGCAGCTCATGCGCGGGTGCTCGAGCCCACCCCAAAGGCACGGTTGCGCCGATGCAGTATGACGTGGCGGTCCTTGGAGCCGGTTTCGCCGGATCGCTGTTGGCCCGGCTCTTGGCTCTGCGCGGGCGCTCGGTAGTGTTGGTCGAGCGCGGCCGGCACCCTCGCTTCTCGCTCGGCGAGTCCTCGACCCCGCTGGCCGCCTTGGCGCTCGAGCGCCTGTCGGCGCGGTATGAGCAACCGGACCTGCGGAGTCTCGCGGCGCATGGCCGCTGGCGGAGAGACCTGGCAGGTCTCCGCTGTGGTCTCAAGCGCGGATTCACGTTCTATCGACATCATCCCGGCGAACGGCTTCGGAACGGTCACACGAACGACGCGCGCCTGCTGGTGTCGGCCAGTCCCGATGCCGACAGTGCCGACTGCCAGTGGCTTCGAGCGGACGTGGATCTACACATGGTCGAGCGGGCCCGCGCCGCGGGCGTTGACTACCGCGACCAGTTCGAGGTGCTCTCGGCAGAAGACACTGGCGACGGCATGCGTCTGCGCGGGCGAGGTCTGCGTGGCGCAGTCGACTTCGACGCCGGGTTCGTCGTAGACGCGTCCGGCGCCGGAGAGGTGCTGGCCCATGCGCTCGGCATCGAACCCGCGTCGAACGAGATCCGCTTCTCGAGCCGACTGCTGTTTGGCCACTTCGCGGGTGTCGTACCGTTCGCCGATGTCGCGGCTCGTCACGGGGCCGGCTTTCCGGCGGGTCCGTATCCCGACGACTGGGCGGCCGTCCATCATCTGGTGGACGAGGGATGGATGTACGCGTTGCGTTTTGACGACGGGCTCGTGAGCGCCGGACTGCTTCTCGACGACGCGACCACACCGACCGGGGCCGACGCAGGTGCCGGCGACCCTGCTGCGCGCTGGCAGGCCGTGCTGTCGCGGTATCCAACCCTCGCCCTGGCCTTCGCCGGCGCACAACCGCGTCCGCCCGGGATTCGCGCCACCGGCCGTCTTCAGCGTCGCCGCGATGGTGCAGTGGGCGACCGATGGGCCATGTTGCCGCAGACGTTCGCGTTCTTCGATCCGCTCTTCTCGACCGGCATCGCCTGGAGTCTGTTGGGGGTCGAGCGGTTGGTCAGCATCCTCGGGACGGGAAACCCATCGTCTGACTGGCTCCGCCGGTACGATAGCCTGCTGAAGGCCGAGGCGGACCAGCAACAGGCCCTGCTCGCCGCCGCCT
>SXOW01000175.1 GCA_005778315.1 Acidobacteriota bacterium | reverse complement strand
GGGTACGTCGGGCGCGACGTCGAGTCGATGGTGCGGGATTTGGTGGAACTCGCCGTCGAGATGCTGCGGGAGGAACGCCTGGGATCGGTTCGTCTGAAGGCCCGCGAACACGCCGAATCGCGGCTGCTGGATCTTCTGTTGCCGCCGTTGCCACCCTCGGTCAAAGGCAACGACCCGGGGCCAGCCACCGACCATCATCAGCGCACACGCGCGCGCCTGCGGGCACAGCTGGCCGAGGGCCGGTTGGACGAACGTGCAGTGGACATCGACGTGCCCCAGAAGGGCTTCCCATCCTTCGAAGTGATCTCCGGCAGCTCGGTCGAAGAGATTGACATCAACATCAAGGACATGCTGCCGGGGCTCTTTCACGGACGGTCTCGGAAGCGCCGCGTCAAGGTGCCCGAGGCGCTCGAGCACTTGATACTCGAAGAAGAGCAGAAGCTGGTCGATACCGACAGTGTTCGGAAAGACGCGGTGAACCGTGTCGAGCAGGCGGGCATTATCTTTATCGACGAGCTCGACACAGTGACCGGTCGGGAAGGCAGCCACGGACCGGATGTGAGCCGCGAAGGCGTGCAACGAGACCTCCTTCCGATCGTGGAGGGCACGACGGTCAATACCAAGCACGGCATGGTTCGCACCGACCACATCTTGTTCATCGCAGCCGGGGCGTTTCATGTCGCCAAGCCGTCCGATCTCATCCCTGAACTGCAGGGCCGTTTTCCAATTCGCGTGGAATTGGACGCCCTGGAGACCGCGGACTTCGTGAGGATTCTCACTGAGCCGCGCGGCTCCCTGGTGAAACAGTACACCGCGCTGCTCAAGACCGAAGGCGTTACGCTGACGTTCGGGGCGGACGCGGTCAACCGGTTGGCCGAATTCGCGACCCTGGTCAACGAGCGATCCGAGAATATCGGCGCGCGTCGTCTCCACACCATCATGGAAAAACTGCTGGACGAGGTCTCGTTCAATGCGCCGGATCTCGAAGACAAGACGATCGCGATCGATGCCGCCTATGTGGACGCCATGTTGGCTGACATCGTGAGCAACGAAGACCTCTCCCGCTACATCCTGTGATCCTGTCAGCGTTCCGTCGAGGATCAACCGTGACACTGGCGGACCAGCGTCTGGCCGGCCGCCGGTCCACCGTCGTCCTCGTCAGTGTGGCCATTCTGGTGCAGCTCGCCTGCGGCAAGAAGGGGCCTCCCCTGGCGCCGTTTGTGCTCGTGCCGTCCCCGGTGTCCGATCTCCTGGTCCAGCGGGTCGGCGACGAGGTCCTC
This sequence comes from Acidobacteriota bacterium, assembly GCA_005778315.1. Taxonomy (GTDB): domain Bacteria; phylum Acidobacteriota; class Vicinamibacteria; order Vicinamibacterales; family UBA8438; genus UBA8438. The sequence goes on along the minus strand of SXOW01000175.1, from coordinate 2,719 downwards.
GTCGGGTTCACGTTGCCCACCGAGAATCGGGACGGCACGCGACCCGCTGATTTGGAACGCGTCGACATCTACGCGATGACCGTTCAGCCGCATATTCCGGCCGATCGGATCTTGGACCTGGAAGAATTTCAGGAAGACGCCGTCCTCGTGACATCGATCGACGTCGCCCCCGCGGTGCGGCCAGACGCCGAGGAGGCGGACGCGGAGAACCGCGAAGAGCCACCCGTCGATCTCCGCCCACGTCAAGGGTTTCCCGTTTCGTTTCGCGAAGCGATCTCCGCCGCGGTCCTGGTTCCAGTTGACCCCTGGGAAGAGGAACGTCGTCGGCGTGAGCGGGACGAAGCGAGAGAGAAAGAGGACGCGGGGCCACAAAAGCCCGTCAAAGCGCCACTGATGACCCCGCAGCTGCCGGGGCCTCTGGAACGCCAGTATGCAGTGGTGGGGGTGTCGAGCGATGGGAACGAATCTGAACCTCCGCGCATTGCGATCCCCCTTGTCACTCCGCCGTTCGCGCCGCCGGCACCGACGGTCACCTACGACGAAGAAGTCGCGACGGTGACCTGGGAACCCCCGGTCGGTGTACGCGAAAGCGTGCAACCCGAGTCAATGCCAGTCGATCCAGACTCGGTCGTGCGACCTTCGCCAGCGGGGACTGTGCCGGCGCGGGCCACAGCGGCGCCGGCAGGAGCAGCAGGCGCGCCGACAACGCCGCCCGCCGCGGCCGCTGGACCAGGGGCCACGGCCGCGATACCCGCCCCACCCCCGTTGCCGCCACTCGCGTCGACGCCGATCGTCGAATGGCCCCCGGCGTCTCGGTATGAGCTCTACGAGGTCGTCGACGTCGAGGACGGGGCGTTCGAGGTGCCCCGCCCGCTCGATTTGCTGCCGTTGGCGACCACGACCTATCCGGACAAGCGTGTCGAATTCGGGGTCGAGCGGTGCTATGCCGTCTTGACCCTCGATGTGGTCGCGGGACTCGAGATTCGCAGCGCCTTGTCTGCACCGACCTGCGTGACCTTCCTTGACACCTTTGCCCCGCAGGCGCCGACCGGTTTGAACGCGGTCGGCACCGACGGCGCCGTCAGCCTTAGCTGGCAGCCGAACGAGGAGGACGACGTGGCCGGTTACCTGGTCTTGCGCGGCGTCGCGCCAGGTGACACACTGCAGCCGCTTGCCGACGAGCCGGTGCAGGAGAGCGCGTATCTGGACGACACGGCGGCGCCAGGCGTGCGATATGTGTACGCCGTGCAGGCCGTGGATGACGCGGTGACACCGAACATGAGTGTTGCCTCCGAGACGGCCGAAGCTACCGCGCGATAAGACAGCCGGCGTGGCCGCTGGTCGGCGACGCTCCCCAACCATGCCAACGGATCCCCTCTACCGCATCGACCACCAGGGTGCGCCCCGTTATGCGCTGCACCGCTCGCAGGGCTGGTATCTCCTGGACGGTGATCCGTTCGGCGTCCACGCGGTAGGCGCCGCACTCGGCACCGACGCACCTCAGTTGCTTGCGCCAGTGCTGCCGTCGAAGATTGTGGCCGTCGGTTTGAACTACCGCGACCATGCGGCCGAGATGAACAAGCCGCTGCCCGCCGAGCCGCTGATCTTCCTGAAGCCGTCGACTGCCGTGATCGGCCCCGGGGCCGCGATCGTCATCCCATCTGGAGCCGGGCGGGTCGACTATGAGGCAGAAGTGGGCGTCGTGATCGGGAAGACGGCGCGCAACGTCGCCGCGGCAGATGCCCATGAGTACGTGCTGGGCCTGACCTGTGTCAATGACGTCTCGGACCGTGATCTCCAGCGGCGCGACATCCAATACACGCGGGCCAAGGGGTTCGACACATTTGCGCCAGTGGGGCCTTGCGTCGCGGCGTGCGACATCGACCGGGCGATCGCCGTTGGGTCGCGCGTCAACGGTGAGACGCGTCAGCAATCCAGTACCAGCGAGCTGATTTTTCCGATCAGGCACTTGATCGCATTCGTGACGCGGGTCATGACGCTGCTGCCGGGTGACATCATTTCGACCGGGACCCCTCCGGGTGTCGGCCCGCTCGCGCCCGGCGACGAGGTGGTCATCGCCGTCGAGGGCGTTGGTGAGTTGGTGAACCACGTGACCGCGTCTGGGGCGCCGTCCACTTAGGCCTAGAGGGCTGCGCCGCAGGACAGCGGGGGGAGAACACGAGGAGTGATAGATGAAACTGTTCGTCGATTCGGCCAATTTTGATGAAATCGCGGCGCTGACACCGCTCGGCATCGTCGACGGTGTGACGACCAATCCCTCGCTGTTGGCCAAGGTCGGGGACGACCCACGGGCCGCCCTGAAGCGCATTTGCGAGCTGGTCCAGGGTCCGGTGAGCGCCGAAGTGGTGGCGACCGACTGTGAGGGGATGGTGCGCGAAGGTCGCGAGCTGGCCTCCATCGATCCACATATCGTGGTCAAGGTGCCATTCGGGAAGGCCGGCGTGCAGGCGTGCCACACGCTGGCCGGCGACAACATCCGAGTCAATGTCACCCTGATCTTCTCTGCGGCGCAGGCGGTGTTGGCGGCCAAGGTGGGCGCCACATTCGTGAGCCCGTTCGTCGGCCGACTCGATGACATCGGCTCATCGGGTATGGAGCTGATTCGGCACTGCGTGGAGATTTTTGAGAACTTCCAGTTCCCGACCGAGATACTGGTGGCCAGCATTCGTGGGCCGATGCACTTCATCGAGTCCGCGCG
>SXOW01000174.1 GCA_005778315.1 Acidobacteriota bacterium | reverse complement strand
ATGGGCGCCAGTGCCGCGGCCGCCGTGAACGCGGCCACCGCGGCCTCGGTCTCGCCGACCTCACGCAACGCGTGTCCCAGAGACATCTGCACCGGAAAGCTGCCTGGGTGATCGGCTGCGACCGCGCGGAGCATGGCCAACCGGTCGACGTGGTCCGTGGCTGGAGCCTGCTCCTCCGGCGACTCCATCGCGCGGCGCAGGTCTCCAAAACGCGCTTCAACCGCCACGTCGAACGACGCCTGCAAGGAGTCAAAATCCAGACCCACCCGCGCGAGCGCCGCTTCTGTGTCCAGCCCCTCACCCCAGGCGCGCAGCAGTTGATGAATGGTCGACTCGCCATGCGCATCCACGATGTGCTCCACGAGCACCGACGCCTGGAAATAGGCCATCGAAATCGTTTCCGGTCGCGAGAACCCACTGTTCAGGTCGCGCAGCGACAGCACGTCGTCCTCGTTCAGCGCGGTGGCAAAGCCCAGATCCTGGTCGCGTCCCCAATCGGGCCTGGCCCGCTTCTCCTCGTAGGTCGACAAGCCTTCGCTCATCCAGCGGGGGATCCGTTGGTTCGACATCTGCAACGTGACGACGTGCGCCATCTCGTGCCACAGCGTGGCTTCCCAGTTGAATTCCCCCGGGGTGCGTGCCCGGGGAGAATCAAGCGTGACGACGCTGCCGAAGCAGGCGCCCAACGCACCGATCATCCCCGGCAGCCCGAGGGTCCGGACCGCGAAGTCGTCGTGGCGTGGAAACATCTCGATCAGAATCGGCCCGGTCGGTTTGAATTCGTAGCGCGCCGAAAGATCGTCCAGCGCTTCTTGGGCCAGCGACAGCACATAGGTCTTCATGACCGGCGCTTCATCGGGATGCAGCCGGACGACCAGATCCCCCGCTTCGAAGGTCTCGAATTCCTCCAACGCGTCGAGCAGATCGAGCAGGTTGTAGGTCACGACGTCAAACGGGTCCTCGGCGAACGAACGTTCGAGCGCCACGCGGGCGGCCGGCGCATCGCCGGTACGCAGGAGGTGCAACCCCAGTTCCGCATAACTGCGGGTGTTGTTCGGGTCGATTTCCAGCCCCCGCCGAACCAGGGCGACCGCCTCCGGAAAACGGTAGTTACGGGCCGTGAGATTGCCGGCGGTTCGGTAGACGTCGCCGTAGGCCGCGTTGATCGCCAGCACACGGGCCACCTCGGCCTCGAAGTCGTCGAGGCGATCCTCGACGTAGGCCACAGCCGCAATGAGCGAGCGCGCCTCCAGACTCCGCGGATTGATCTCCAACGCGCGCTCCAGCTTCACGCCAGCGGCCTCGTGCTCGCGGTCGTCGAGATCGCGCTGCGCGAGGAACAGATGGGCGTCAACATAGGCGGGCGCGATTTCGATCGCCGTGCCGGCCATGTCGCGGGCCGCGGGCGGATCGGTGTCAACCACCGAGCGCGCCAGTCCCAGGTGCGCCGGGGCCCACCGGTCGTCCACGCCCAACACGTCGGAGAACGACTTCGACGCCTCGAGGTTGTCGTATTTCTCGACGAACAGTTCCCCCCACAGGGTCTGAATCGCCAGGTCATCGGGCGCCTCGGCGGACGCCGCACGCATGAGCGTGTTGGCCAGGCGGTAGTCTCCGAGCGCCCGAGCCGCCAAAGTCGCCCGATAGAGGTCCAGCGGCTCAGGCGAGCGCCCCAGCCGGTCCAGGAGCAGTTGCAAACGCGGCCGCGCTTCATCCCGCCGGCCCAGATACGCGTGAAGCAAGGCCAACTCGAGCGCCGCTCCACTGACGGGGTGTTCGGCGACCACGGGTATCAGACGCTCCTCGGCGGCGGCATACGCCCCGCCCATGATGTCGAGCCGTGCAAGCACCGCCACGGCCGACGGGTCGGACCCGTCTCGCGCCTCCGCCAGGGTGCGGACCTCGTCGAGTTGCCCATGGGCGAAGGCCGTGGTCACCGCACGGTGAAACTCTGTCTCTTGTGCGCGCGTCACGACGGGCTGCGCGAACGCAGACGCGGCGACCACCAGTCCCGTGCAGAGGACGGTGCTGAGCCGGGACACGAAGGGACGGTTGATCTGCCAATCAGGACTGCTCATCGGTGCACGACCTCCTGTATCCGGCTTCGCGTGTGTCCGTCTGGAACCCTCTCGAATCCCCTCGAAGCATGGATGCGTCGATTATATCCGCGCCACGGGACTGTCCGTCCTCTGGCCCCAGGCGGGTGTGACGCGGCGGTCGTGTGTCACCGCGACCCGTGCCGCGCACAGGTCCCCCGACGGGGTCGTGTAAAGATCGTGCGCGTGAGTCACGGGGGCACGGTCGCGTTCTATGTCTCCGGGCACGGGTTTGGCCACGCCTCTCGGCAAGTCGAAATCATCCATGCGCTGTGTGACGTGTGGCCCGACGGCCGGATCCTCGTACGAACGGGCGCCCCGGAATGGTTCTTCGACCGGTCGTTGAGTCGCCCGGTCACCTATGTCCCGGGTGACACGGATACGGGCGTGGTCCAAGTGGACAGCCTTCACGTCGACGCCCCTGCCTCCATCGCCGACGCCTGGGCCTTTCACCGCACGCTCGACGGACGCGCGACGGCAGAAGCGCGGTTGCTGGCCCACCACGACACGCGACTCGTGGTGGCTGACGCGCCCGCGCTCGGTTGCGCCGCGGCGCACCGCGCCGGTGTTCCCGCGGTGGTCGTCAGCAACTTCACGTGGGACTGGATCTACGAGCACTATGCTCAATGCCTCCGAGAGACCCCCCAACTGGTGCCGACGATTCAGGACGCCTACCGCACGGCCCACATGGCCCTGCGACTGCCGATGGCCGGCGGCTTCGAACCGTTCGCGACGGTGCGTGACGTGCCGTTGGTCGCCCGCCTGTCCCGGCGCCCCTCCACCGAGACTCGCAGGCTCCTGGGTCTGCCTGCTGAGGGACCCGTCGCGCTACTCTCGTTCGGCCGATACGGACTGGGGTCGATTGATTGGGCCGAAGTGGGTCGGCAACACGAGTTGTCGGTGCTGGTCACGCACGACCCCGTTGATGTCGGGCAACGGGTCCCATCGACTGTCGCCACCAACGTGTTCCATCTCGACGTACCGGCTCTAGGCACGCGCGGCATCCGCTACGAAGACCTCGTTGCCGCCGCCGACGTCGTGCTGACGAAGCCGGGCTTCGGCATCATCGCCGAATGCGCCGCGAACGATACCGCGTTGGTGTACACCTCGCGAGGCGATTTTGCTGAGTACCGGGTGTTGGTCGATTCGCTGCCGACGCTGGTGCGCTGCGCCTTTCTCGAGCAGGACGACCTGTACGCGGGCCGCTGGATGCCTGCGATACGCCAGGCCCTGGACCGTCCTTCCGTCGAGCGCCCGCGGTGCGATGGCGCGGCGGTCATCGCGGGTCATCTGTTAGACCATCTGTAACCGAGTAAGATAGGTCGTTCTTTTCGAGCCGGAGGTACTGACGTGACGTGGCAGGAGTTTCTCGTAGAGAGCCTCACCTCCCCTAGCGAAGTGCGCGCGGTCGCCAGCAGTTCGCAGGGGCTTGCCGAACTGATCACCGACCTGGCGTCGCTCGACGACGCGGATGCGGTGATCGAGCTGGGGCCGGGCAGCGGCGTCTTCACCGAAAAGATCGTCGAAAAGACCAAGGTCGGGAGTACGTTTCTCGCCTTCGAGGTCAACCACAGGTTTGTCGAGGTCACACGCCGACGGTGCCCTCGCTGTACCGTGCTGCAGCAGTCTGCTGTGCACGCGCGCAAGCACCTGAACGAATCAGGACACGAGCATTGCGACTCGGTCGTCAGCGGCCTCCCGTGGGCCACGTTCTCGGAGAGCGAGCAGGACGACTTGCTGGACGCCGTCTCCGAGGTGTTGCGACCGGGTGGCACGTTCGTCGCGTTAGCGTACGTGTCAGCGTTGCTGCTCCCGCGCGGCCGAGGGTTCAGGCGCAAACTGCATCAACGGTTCACCGACGTCGAGCAGTCCCGTGTCGTCTGGCGCAACATGCCCCCAGCCTTCGTCTACCGGGCCGTTCGGTAGCCCCCTCCCCAAAGCGGTATAGTCAAACCTGTCGGCGGTTGGTCTGGTGCCATACGGGCACCTCCGAGATCACGCAGTGCCTCAGGAAGTCAGGCTCCTCTCCGTTGAGTCGCAGCTGCTCACGACCCTGGTCGTCAAGGTCGCGGTCGCGGCTGTGCTGGCGACCATGCTGGTTCGGTTTGGCCAGTTCCGGCGCATTTTGCTCACCGAAAAACGGGCGTGGCGCGAGCGTCTCACCTTCGCGATCGCGTTTGGCATCCCCGCCATGCTCGGCGTGGTCTCGCGTCTCCTCCTGAACTACGACGCGGCGGATCTGTCCGTCTCCGGCTCATTTCTGGCAGGTCTCATCGCCGGCCCGTATGCGGGCGCCATCGTGGGCTGCCTCGTCGGACTCCCGGCCCTGGCGGCTGGAGAGTGGATCGCGATTCTTCTGACAGTGGGGGCGGGGTTCGCCGGCGGCGGACTGCGCGAGCTGTCACCCAAGGAAGCGATCTGGCACGTGACACCGCTGCTGGTGACCGCACTCCACCGACACACGTGGAAGCTCTTTGGTCGGTTTCGTATCGACTGGCAGTTCACACTGCTGGCGGCACCGATCTGTCTCGAACTGTTGCGCCAGGCACTGGGCGCGCGGTTCACCACGGTCGATCATGCTCGGTTGTTCTACCTGGCGTCGCCCAATGGGCTATTGTTCGGGCTGGTAGTCCTGACCACCGTACTCTGCGTGGCGGTCCCAATCAAGATTTGGAACACGGCCAGAATCGAGCACCGGCTCCAGGAGCAGGACAAGCTCCTGATGACCGCACGGTTGGAAGCGCTGGCGAGCCAGATCAACCCTCACTTTCTCTTCAACACGCTCACGTCGATTTCCTCGCTGATCCGGTCACGTCCTGAAACGGCGCGCATGCTCATCGGCAAGCT
>SXOW01000173.1 GCA_005778315.1 Acidobacteriota bacterium | reverse complement strand
GCTGGTAGAAGGACGAAGAGTCCACCACGCAGTAGGCGCATTCCGCGGGCTAGGACCGCCTATCCAGGAAACGTCTGGCCCGTGTCGCCTTAGTCTCTGCCCTTCTGTTCTGCTTCAGCCTCGACGACGCGTTGACCACGAAGCGCACCGACCATGCTGTAGTTGCCTTCATGGCACGCGTACTCGAAGAGATGGTCGCTCTCTTCTAGGCTGAAGGAGAACTCACCCTGCCAGGGCTCCGTGTAGTAGGTGGGATCGTCAACTGAATACTGATACTGCAGTTCCGTGTCGGACGTTCGTGTGAAGCGCTCAACCACCCGGGCGTCACCGCTGATGAGCATGGGCCGGCCGGTCGAGGCGCGTTCCGGATTGACATCACTGTAGTGCGTGGTTTCGACCACCAGCGTGTCACCCTCCCAACGCCCCACCGAGCACTTCTGGAAGCCGGTGATGGCATCTGGGCGGGTCTTTCCGTCCATGTGAATGACGCGTATGGATGCGAGCTCTTCGCTGGCGATCACGACCGTATCGGCGGTCTGCACAATGCCATGAAACAACTGATACATGAACGCACGCATCGGCGGCGAGCCCCACGCCTCCGTGCAGCGCTCGACCCCAGGCCGCTGCTCGGGACCGGCGTATCCAACGCCCTCGAAGTACCGGTGCGCGGCCCGTTGCGCGCCGCGTTCGTTGTACGGCAGCACGCCGTTTTCCGGATGCGCGATGATGGAGCTGCGATATTCGCCATTGACGACGGCCAGGACCGGCGGCCCGAGTCTGTCGATGTCAGGATCCGAATTGCCCTCCAAATTGCGAGCAACGGTCTGGGCGAACCCAGCCGCCTGCAAGGCTCCAGTTGCTGACCAAGCAGACGACGAGGGTTATTACTATCGTACGAACAGACACGGTGTTATCTCTCCCTGAAACGTTCGCCACTCCAGCGAACAGCCCTCAACACCAGCCGCGACCGCCCGTTCGTCTGGCGGCTCACGAGACAGCATACTGCGCGTCTATCGGCCCCGCAACGGTCCGCCAGCCCATCCTGTCCGCCAGCCCCTCCTGTAGCCGGCGACCCCTTTCCTGTAGGATGTGTGCTTCGCGCGTGACGTGATTCGACGGCCGCGGCCGCCGCACTGCACCCCATGCACTCCGATCTCCAAGACGCCATCGATTTCCATCGGGCCATCGTCGCCGAGGGTGGCAAGGCCCTGGTGGGCTACGAACGCGAGAAGGCGCTCGCGAACATGGTCCTGCTCGCGGAGATTCCCACCACGTACCACCAAGAAGAGCAACGACAGGTCAACGCCGGGAACTTGCTGCTTCGCGGTGTCCCGGGGGTCGGCAAGACCTTTTTTGGCGTCATCCTGGCCGCGATCAGCGGTGCGAAGTTCGCCCGCTTGCAGGGTCGGGCCGATCTCCAACCCACGGAGATCGTCGGATTCCAGATGATCAATCCCGCCACCGGCGAATTCATCACGGAATTCGGGCCGCTGGCGTCCGCCGAAGTCATTCTGCTCGACGAGATCAACCGCATTCCGCTGAAATCCCAGAGCGCCTTTCTCGAAGGGTTGCAGGACCGCTCCATCACCGTCGGCAAAGAGACCTATCCGCTCCCGACATTCAGTTTCGCGATCGCCACGATGAACCCGGTCGAGCTGGGACAGGGCACGTTCCCGTTGTCGGAGGCGGCGATAGACCGGTTCGCGATCATCGTGGACATCGGGTACCTGCCGCCGGACCAAGAACAGAAACTGGTGAGTTTCGACTTCAAGAAGGTCCAGCTGCGCGGACTGATGTCCAAGGAGCGTGTCATCGAACTCCGGGCGCGAATCGGTGCCCAGGTCTTCCTCCACGACGCCCTGGGCAAGTACATCAGACGACTCGTGGCGGCCACACGTCCCTACAGCCCGGAGACCGGCTGGCACCAGCGGTCTCCGGCCGCGCTGGTCGAACAGTACGTGGATCTGGGGGGGTCGCCGCGAGCCACGATCTGTTGGGGCCGTCTGGTTAAGGTCTGGGCGCTGCTGTCTGGCGAGCGCGACGAGGTCTACCCGGAAGACATCCAGGACCTGGCGAAACACGTCCTGGGACACCGCCTCTGGCTCGCTCCTCACGCGGCCAGCCGCCACATCCACGTCGATACCGTGATCGACGAAATCATCGATACGGCGCCCATTCCATGAGCCTCCACACGCCTGCCCCGGCGTCGGACGACTCGCTGGTGTCGTGGGCCGAGATTCAAGACGTAGAACTCGTGATTCTCCGGCGCATGCAGGAGCTGGCCATCGGCACCCATCCGAGTCTGTTCCAAGGTACGGGGCACAATCTGGCCGGGCTCCGCGACTGGCAGCCGTGCGACCGGCTCTCGTCCATCGATTGGCCGCAGTCGACGCTGACCAATTTCAGCCCGATGATCACGCGAGAATTCGACCAGGAGAGTAACGCGCCGATCATGATCGCGGCCGATGTCTCGGCGTCTACCCGGTGCGGCGTGGACGGTGCCTCGATCGCGAAGGTTATTGCGCACGCGGTGGCCACATTTGCCATGGCCGCGTCGTTTTTCCAGGACCGTGCTGGCCTGATCACCTTCGACGGCGACACGCGGGAGCTGCGTGTACGGCCCCTGATCGGCCAGGGTCATGCGATGCACTGCGTGGAGGCATACCAGCAACGGTTGATAGCCGGTCGTCCCTCGAGCATTCCAGACATGAGCTTCGCGGGACTCCTCCGCAAACGCTCGATGGTGCCGGTCATTTCCGATTTCCTGTTCGATGACCCGGCTCCCCTGCTGACGGAGTTGGCCGACCTCGGCGCGTTCCACGATGTCTTCGTGGTGCTGGTCGATAGCGCGTTTGCCTTTCAGATCCCGCCGCTCTCGGCCGGGTGGGTCGAGGTGCTCGACGTCGAGACGGGACGCGCGCGCATACTGGCGGCTGACGATCTGGAGCAGCTGGGCCACTGGGTCACGGCGTGGCAAGCCAGCGTAGAGCGCGACGCGCAACACCTGGGACTCGACGTCTTGCGACTCGGCGGTGACCCAGCGGCGATTCACGCGAGCTTGGTCGGGTTCCTACTCGGTCGGAAGCAGGTCAAGCGATGACGGTGCGCCGACGGCTGATCGCACTGGGTCTCACGTGTGGCCTCGCCGTATCGACGTCGGCGTGGGCGCAAGTGACAGACGACGCCACCGCGGTCGACGCCTTTCGTTGCTGGCGGCGTCTGGGTCAGCAGGCGGTTCGCGTCGGGGAGCGATTCGCAATGACCGTGACCTGCAGCGCGGTCGAGACGGAGGGGGCGCGCGCCATTCCCGACCAGGTGGCCCTGGAGCCCGCGTCGATCGACGTCGCGCCGTTCGAGGTACTCGATGGAGAACGGTCAGACGACACGCGAACCGGGCCGTATCGATTCTTCCAGTATCACTACACGCTTCGGCTCATCACTGAGACCAGCTTCGGCGAGGATGTCGAACTTCCGGCCGTGGAACTCGCGTACCGCGTCGAGCGCCGGATCGGCAACGCGCCGGCCATGGCCGGACGCGAGCGGACCTACATCCTGCCACCGGAACCTATCCGCGTGATCTCGTTCGTGCCCGGCGCCGTGGTCGACATTCGGGATCTGGCGCCGGCAACCTTCAGCGAGGCGCAGGCCCGGATCGTTCGAGCCAACGCGCTGACGCTGGGTGCGGCCTTGACGGGGCTCCTGGCGGTCGGGGTCCTGCTCGTCGGGGTGACCCGGGCGGCACGCGCGCGACGTGGCCATCTCCCCGCTGTCGAGCGACCAGTCCCGCCCTCAGGCGTCGTCCGCCGCGCGCTGGACGAACTCACGAGCGTCGGACGCGCCGCGGCGGAACACGGCTGGACCGCCGACACGCTGGCACGGGCGCTGTCAGCCCTCCGTGTCGGCGCGAACATCGCGCTCACCGGTCGTGTGGCCCACGCGATCGTCGCTGCGGACACCCCAACCCGGGCTGGTCAGTTGCGGCTTCGACACGGACTCGTCCGCCGACGAACACTCGTCGTCTCGTCAGGACTCACCGCCCCCGTGCTGGCTCGTGCCAGCGAAGCAACGCGGTCACCCGTCATCGGAGACGCGGCGTTGATCGCTGATCTGGCCGCGGCGATAGCCGTTTTCACCCAGGCCCGATACGCCCGACAGGCTCCGACGGAAGGAGACCCGACCGACCGGGCCGAGGCCGCGGGAATGGACAACAACGCGGCACTCATCAGCGCGCTGGACACCGGTCTGGGCGCCCTGACGCGTCTGCGCTGGCTCTCCACTGCGCCGATGCGCGCGGTCACCGCGGCTCGCGCGACGCTGGCGGAATGGATCACGTGGACACGGTGATGGCGGTGCTGGCCGAAGCCAGACAAACGGTGGCGCAACTCGACGACCTCCCGCTGGCGAGCTTGCCGCTGCCGCGACGCGACGCGGCCGTACTGATCCTTGGCCTCCTGGTTCTGATCGCGGTTGAGGTGCTCTTGGCGCGCGCGGTGCTGCGCCACGGGGCGGGCCGCACCCAGCTTGTCCTGCCGGCGTTGCTGTCGTCGGCCGTCACCCGGCGCTCTACGCTGGCCCCGCTCCGCCACACGCCCTTTCTGCTGTTCCTGGCCGGTCTCCCCTTCGTGGCGGTGGCCATCGCTGACCCCCATACCGCCTTGATCGAGGAACGCGCCACGTTTCCGGGACACCGGATCGCCATCCTGATCGACGCGTCACTCAGCATGGACAGTTCGTTCGCGACCGAACAACTTGGGTGGGGCAACACCTACCTGGCGAATGTCTCGGCGGCCGATTACTTCGTCCGACGTCGAATGGCAGGCTCGCATCGAGACCTCGTCTCGCTCGTGCAATTCGGGGGTGAAGCCTACATCGTCACCCCGTTCACGAACGACTACGAGAACGTCTTGCTCAGTATCGGACTGATCGGCACGCCCGAAGAGTACGACCGGTTCCCTGACCACGGGACGCTCATCATGCGGGCGGTCAGGCGAGGGGTCGAGCTGTTTCGCACATTCGACTTTCTCAGCGCGCAGGGCAATCTGATGGTCATCTTCAGCGATGGACAGGATACGCACGCCATCTACGAAGGCCAGTCAATCGACGAGATTCTGCAGGAGGCGGCCGACAACTCCATTCCGGTGTATTTCATCCGTACCGCCTACAACCAGACTCTGGGCGATGTGCTGCCCGACATCACCTGGAAGCTGGCGGTTGAGAAGACCGGTGGCCGCTTCTACCCGGCCGCCGACGAGGCCGCGATCCTCCAGGCCGTGCACGAAATCGACGCCCTGTCCGCCGGCGAGATCGAGGTCACACAGTACGTCGCGCACCAGCCTCGCTTCTCCCCCTACGCGCTCGTCGCGGTCGGGCTGTGGAGCCTGGCCGTCGTCGGTGGCCTCGGGGTAAGACAACTGCGCAGATTCCCATGAGACGTCTCCCATGCTCAGAACCCTGCTAAGTCACCTGCTGGTGGCCCTCGCGCTCGGCATGGTGGCCGGCGTACTCCTGACGACGGGCCGCCTCGAACGCCGGCTCGCCACGGCGGACCAGTCCATGGCGACGCTCAGACTGGCCGATGCGGCCGACCGCTACGACGCGGTGGCGGCCACGCTGGCCCCCTTCGAGCGGGTGGGGTGGCTGCTCCGCGGCACTCGCGACGTCGTCGCCGCCAGACAAGCCGCCGTGCGCTACTGGCGGGGCGAGTATCGCGGCCTCGTCGACGACTACTCACAGCCAGACAGCCCCAGCGTGGCCGGCAACGTCGATCTGCAGTTCGTCGTGGCCAACGCTGACTATCGATCTGTGCAGCAGCCGGGTACGAACCGCGACTTGGCCTTGGGCACGCTGGACCACGCCATCGGTGTCTACCGCCGCCTGTTGGAGGGAGATGCCCCCCATCCCGACGCCTCGTTCAACTATGAGCTGGTGGTCCGATTGCGCAACGAGATCGCGGCCGGGGAGGAGGTGCCGGAGTTCCGCCGCCCAACCGTAACCGGCAATCCCGGCGACATGCAGGAAGAGGAGGACATGGAAGACGTACAGATCTACGTCCCCCGCGACAGCGTCATCGACCCTGACGAAAGTAAAGACCCCACGATCGGTGAAGGGGCGCCGATCCGCAAGCGCGGCTGACCCATGCCTCCGCTCCGATTCGAGGAGCCGCTCTACCTCTGGTTGCTGCTCGCGCCGGCGGCTCTCAGTCTGCTCTGGGCGTGGCAACTGGGTCGCCGGCGACGAGACACGCGGGCGGCCCAGCAACGCCGCACGGTGCCGATTCGGGAGCGCTTCGCGTTCGGCGGCGGACTCTGGTTCTGGCTCTGCCTCGTTGTCGCGATCAGCGCACTGATCCTGGGGCTCGCCCGTCCCCAGGTCCTGGCCTCGGTCACGCAGAATGCCGGCGCGGACTTCATCATTCTGCAGGATGGTTCCACGTCCATGCGGGTCAGCGACACCGCGCCGGACCGCTGGCAGCGTTCCGTGTCCTGGATTCGGCTGTTCTCTGAACTGCTGAGCTGGCAGGATCAGCGCATCGCCCTGGCCCTGTTCGCACACCGCGCCGCGCCCCAGGTGCGATTGACCAAAGACCCGAACGCGCTCTTCTTCTTTCTCGACCACCTGGGAGAACAACCCCCGTTTCGGCTTGAAGACGATACCAGCTGGGACACCAACATCGAGGAGGGCATCTACTGGGGCGTCCGCATGTTCGAGCGTGACGAAGAACTCTACGGCGTACGACTGAGCGCCAAGGCGTTCATCGTCATCTCTGACGGTCAGGCCTGGAGCGGCGAGGTCAACGAAGCCCTGAAGCTGGCCCGGTCGCACGACATCCGTGTCTACGTCGTCGGCGTCGGGACGACGGCCGGCGGGTTCATTCCGCAGCTCCCGCCCCGCCTCTACGCAGCGCCCGAGGACCCGATTCACTCGGTACTCGACCGCCGGTCGCTCAGCGCGATTGCGGAGGCGGGCGGTGGCGACTACTACGAACTTGGCGTCGATTCAGATCAGGACATCGCGCTGCGGATCATCGCCGACGTACAACGGCGCGCCCAGGCCACCCAGCGGGAAGAGACCTTCACCGAGCTGTACTGGTTCTTCCTGGTGACTGCCGCCGGCTTTGTCTGCCTTGGCACGCTCTTCCTGACAGAGCGCACGCAACTGTGGTGGCAGGTAGCCGCCGCCGGCGGTCTCACGCTTCTCCTCCTCGCGTAAGCAACAGGCGGGCTTGGCCCGATGCAGGTATGGGAGCGGGGTGGGCGTACTAGGTGGCGTCGAACCGGAGCCACGTGCCCCTTGGGGCCGTCTGTTCGACGCCGGGCTGCGACCAGTCGCAGACGCCAGTCGGAAACAGTCTCTTGAGCCGCGACAGTTCATCGGGACTCAACGCGACATCGTAGTCCTCGAGCGCAATCGGTTTGAGCTGACATTTCAGCGTGTTGCTGGTCACCGGGGCGCCAGCGACCTCACGCGGGGCCGGCGGGGCGGGGTAGAGTTCGGCGCATCGGCCGGCGCGCCGCTCCTGTGGCTCGGCAATCTTCGCCGGGTCCTCGCCCCGACTCCAGCAGGCATCCACCAGGTCGACCGGTTTGGCGCGCACGATCTTGTCCACGACGGGGTCCGCAGATGTGTCTGCCCGCAGCGCCGTGAGCCACGCATCCATCTGCGTCAGCGCGTCCTGCGCTACCGGGCTGTCGGTCGAGTACAGACCGTAGCGCAGGTCTTCCACCAGCATCACGTGGTTGTCCGCGCGCCCGTTGGCGTGGAGCAACCGCTCGCGCAGCGAGAAGGAGTGATACCGGACGTGGACGTCGCCGAGCTCCGCATCGTCGGAGTAGGCGCGATAGTCGATGATCGCGGTGGTGGACAGCCCTCCACCGCCGTGGGTGACGCGACCCGTCTGATACACCGCCCGCAACGCCAACGGATCCGCGACAGTCCGCTCCGCACGAAACTGACCGTCGTTGTCGTACCCGCCGATGCGCTCATTCAGGTCGAGGAACTGGGCCGGCGTGATCACGCCTTCGTTCAGGGGCGTCAGACCGTACTGCACGCCGACGTTGTCGAGCGGTCGTCTGGCGAACCCGGTGTCTGGGTCCCGGCCGAGCACGGTGACGGCGTGGTCATACACGTCGCACCGCGCACCTCCCGGGTTCGTCTCTGCGTCGTAACGAAGCGCCTCGTCGAGCACATCCGGACAGAACTCGGTGGGAGCAATCCGACCCGCGTTCCGGGACACGTTCGGCATGGTGTTCAACACCAGGAAGCCTGCCACCGCGCGTTGTTCTTCCTCCGAGAACGGCACACCACCGGACTCGCCGAAATAGTGGTTCAGCAGCCGAGCGTCGGTGATGTAGGGAATCGTGCCGGAGATGACGTCGGGAAAGCTGCACCCAGGGATGATGCCGTCGAGCAACCCCGGGTAGTTGTCGGCGATCTGGAGATTCTGATAGGAACCGCCTGAACAGCCCCACCCGATGGTGAACGCCGGCGCGCCATAGGCCTCGACGAAGCGCTCCTTGACCATCATCATCGATTCGGCCGCGAGCAGGTCGTTACAGTTGTTCGCAAAGACGTTGAGGGTCGAGGACGCCACGGCGTACCCCTGTCGCAACATGACGTCGTCGGTGACACCTCCCGTGTTCGCACCCTGCCGATACCATCCGTTCACGCACCCGCCGCCGAAGGTGTAGATCAGCCGGCCGTTCCACCCCGCCGGCATCCCCCAGGGGTTCGGCTCCGTCTCGGTGTTGGGGTCGTGAAGCACCGCGATCTGATAGATCGCACGATTGATCGTGCCCGTTTCCACTCTGACGATGTACGGCACCTCCGCCGCGAGCGTGGTGGTGGTGTAGGCAAGATCCTCAGGTCGCACGGCCGGGTCTGGCAACGCTTTGAGCGCGCCGCCATCAACGGAGCGGTAGGCGTAGTCGACGCGACGGCCGACGGAACAGTCCTGGTCCACCGCCGGTCCCAACGTGTCGCCGGAGACCAGCTGAAACTCGTCGGTCTGGCACACGAATGGCGTCTGATGCGGGCCTGAGAGCACCGGGCCGGTCAGCGGGTAGTTCCGCACGTCAAGTGCGACCGAGGCCCCATCGGCCGTCTCCACTTCCAGATGAGTCGTCCCGACGGCCAGGTCCGTCAGCAAGCCTTCCAGGGCCGCCTCCGACACCGCCCGAAACGCAGGCGTCACATCACGCCCGCCGGCCCGGACCGTCACGCGGTCCGGCGAGGCGCCTTCCGGCAGTTCCACCCGGACCAGTGCATCGCCTCCCGTCACCATGTCGGCTCTGGATGAGACAACGCTGAGCCGCGGCAGACCCGGCGCACCGGCCATTTCCGCCGAAGAACAGCCGCCGACGGCCAACACCAGCGCCAACGGCACACCGATGGTCGGATGGATGCGACGGACTGCGATGAGGAGTCTAGGCACTGGCACCTGGTCTTTCTCTGCCCGCACCGACCTGGTCTCGACGGACGGCACAAGGTGTTGTGCGGCATTCTACCAGAGCGCGTCCGCCGCCTCGCACCGGCGCAGTGCGCGAGACCGATCCCCGGGGAGACCGATGCGACGTGCGGTTTTGATCTTTCGGCAAGGCGCTCGTATAGTCGTCTCATCGGCCGGGGAACCCCGGCGAGGTGCGAACTGCGAACAATGTCGAACAATGTTCGGAAAGAACACGCTGTGAAGACGTCCCACATTGTCTCGGCGGCGCTGGCGGTGGCACTGGCGTTCCCGACCGTCGCGACCGCCCAGCCAGACCCGTGGGCCGGCAGCTGGCGGGGAACGATCAGCACCGCCGACGGGCAGGATACGGACGCAACCCTCACCCTCGCCGGCAGTGCCGGGATGTACTCCGGGCTCATGACAGGGTTCGCCCCAGGGCGAGAAATCCGGCTGTCAACGGTTGAGGCCACGGAAACTCAGGTCACCCTCACGGGTGCGTCGGACACGGACTTCGGCCCCCTCGCGCTCCGTTACACCCTGACGCGAGACGAGGGCACGCTCTCCGGCGCCGGCCGGATCACACTTGGCGACCATGGCTTCGACGTCACGCTCGAGCTGACCCGACGCCGGCGGGCAGAGGTGCCCCAACCGCAGGTCAAGCAGCGTATCGGCTACTTCGCCGGCAGCTGGAGCTTCGAGTACCTCGGCGGCGAATTCCCGCCCCTGAGTATCGGTACCCGCAGCGGTCGCGTGACATTTACCGAGATTCCGCAGGCGCCGTTCGTCCGAGGCGCCGTGACGGGCGAGGTGTTTGGCGACGCCTACGCGGAAACCTGGACGATCGGATTCGATGAGAACGCTCGGTCGCTGGTATGGCACGAAACCCTGTCGACTGGACAGTCGGTGATCGCACTGGGCAACTGGACGAGCCCGATCGGCATCACCTTCCTGACGGCACCCATAGAAGCGGATGGGCGGGTCTACGTCCGCAAACGTCTGCTCCGAGTCACCTCGGACACGGCGTTCGCGGTCAGCGACGAGTTCTCCGTCGACGGCGGGCCCTTTCAGCGCCTGGGTGATGGCGCGTATCTCCGCACGAACTGACCGAGTATGGGATCCCTTCCAGCCCCACCTGACGACACCGTGACCACGCAGGCGCTTCGGGCTCAGGACGCGGCGCATCTGATCCACCCGTTGCACAGCACCCAGGCCCAGCAGAACACTCGGATCTGGGTCCAGGGGCAGGGCGCGACACTCACGGACTCCGACGGTACCGAGTACATCGACGGCCTCTCCGGCTTGTGGAACGTGTTGGTCGGGCATGGGCGCCGCGAGCTGGCAGATGCCGCCCGCGACCAGGCGGCGACACTCGCCTACGTCTCCGGCTTCGCCGGCAGTTCCAATCGACCCGCCATCGAGTTGGCCGAACGGCTGGCGACACTGACCTACCCGTCGATCAACCGGTTTTTCTTCACGTCCGGGGGCGGCGAGGCGACAGACAGCAGCGTCAAGATGTCGCGTGCGTACTGGACCCTGCGCGGCCGGCCGCAGAAAACGAAGGTCATCTCGCGGATCGAGGGATACCACGGCGCCACCTTGGCGGCTATGAGTGCAACGGGCCTGAGCGCCTATTGGCCGTTGTTCGAACCGCGGGTCCCCGGCTTCCTCCACATCCCATCGCCCTATCCCTATCGGTATGAGGCCCCCAGCGGCATCAGCCAGGGCATCGCCGCCGCGAACGAGTTGGAGCAGGCTATTCTTCGAGAGGGAGCCGACACCGTCGGGATGTTCCTGGCCGAACCGGTGCAGGGTGCCGGCGGAGTCATCGTCCCCCAGGACGCCTATTGCAGACGCATTCGGGACATCTGCGACCCGTACGAGGTCTTGCTGGTGGCCGACGAGGTGATCACAGGGTTCGGACGCACCGGCACCCTCTTCGCGCTCGATCACTGGGGCGTCGAACCAGATATCGTCCAGTTCGCCAAAGCGATCACGTCCGGGTATGTCCCGCTCGGGGGGATCGGAATCAACGACCGCATCGCGGCCACGCTCGACAACGACGACCGCGTGTGGATGCACGCCTACACCTATTCGGCCCACCCGGTTGCCTGCGCGGTGGCCCTCCGCAACCTGCGCATCATCCTGGAAGAGGATCTGCCGGGGCAGTGTGCAACCAAGGGCGACCACCTGCTCGCGAACCTGCGTACCGCGCTCGGCGACCATCCGCACGTCGGCGACATCCGCGGGAAAGGGCTGATGTGTGGGGTCGAGCTGGTGGCGGACCGGTCCACCAAAGCGAGTTTTCCGGCGGCCGACCGGGTCGGGCCTCGACTCCTCCAGGAGACGGCGCGGCGGGGCCTGTTCAGCCGGGTGAAGGGCGACATCTACGTGCTGGCTCCAGCCGCAGTGATCACCGAGCACCAGTTGGACCGGGCCGTTGAGATTCTCGCGGACTCGATTCGCACCGTGCTCCCGTAGCGTCCTGGGTCCTGCCGACCAGGTCCTGCCGGAAGCCTCAAAGGCAGCGCTGACCAAGCGCTGACTAGCGGCCGATGCGAAAGGCTGCCAGGGCGATGGGTCGGCGACCGTCGGGGAGGAATCCCGCCAGCCGCCGAATCGTGGCTGGCCAGCCCGGCTGCCCCGTCCAGTTCTCGGTCTTGATACGACGGCTCTTGAGCGGACGGCGGGTCAACAACTCCGCCCACTCGGGGCGGGCCTTGCCCTCCATATCCACCGCCACCGCCGTGAAGGCGGGTCCCTGCTTGTAGATGGCCAGGAGGCCGAACCCGTCGACGTCTCCGCGCACATGGAGCAGCGCCACGCGGCCGTCGCCCGAGTCTTCCAGATGCGCCAAGGTCCCTTCGACGAGGGCATGACCCGAACTGAAGAAGTCGATGCTCTCGTCACGCACCGCCTCCTCGCGGTCAAAGGTGCCAAGAAAGCTGGACCCGCCCGGCACGCCTGGGAGACTCTCGACTCGAGCGCGGGTCCCCAACTCGATCGAGTAGCGCAGTCCGCCGCGATGCTCGTCGACTCGTAGCCCCAGCTGGTCAGCCGCGGCGAGTACCACGTCCCGCGTGAGTTCTTCCAGGTCCTTCGGCACCCGCGCGAGAATCTCCTCCCCCATCTCCGGTCGGTAGGGATCGCGGTGGAGCTCATGCATCGCCGCTTCCCGCACCCGGTCTTTCGCCCGAGAGGCCTCCTCGAGGGCAGGACGCAGCACCGCCTCATTCGGGGGCCTGGCAGACAGCACCATCTTCTCGATAGCGGCCTCGATCCCGGCCAGCTCGCGTTCGAGGCCACCGAGGGGTTCGTTGAAAATTCCCAACGATTCGTACAGCGCGACCACCGCGGCCCCGACGGGAGATGGGATCCGAAAATACACGATGTCGACCGGCATCCGGCGCTCGATCCGGTCGAGTCGACCGATACGTTGCTCGACCGCCACCGGGTTCCACGGCAGGTCGAACAGCACGAGCCGCGTGCAGAACTCGAAGTTACGCCCCTCTCCCCCGCACTCGGTCGAAATCAGCATCGACGGTCCACTGGACGTTCGGAACTGGGCCACTTCGATGTCCCGCTGAGCCGGCGGCAGGTCCTCGTGGAACACGCCGACCTTGACCTGGCCTAGCCGACCCATCGCGCTCTTGACCACCTCGAGCGTCTCGCGCTCGGCCACGAAGACTAAGGTCTTCTCGCCCGCGCGCTTCCACGCTTGCCCGGCCAGGGCAAGCCAGATCAAGCGCGGGTCCACGCGGTCCGCCTCGGCCGCCAGGTCACGCAGCGCCGCCTCGTCCCTCGTCAACAGTCCGCTGAGCGCGGATCCAGACGCGAGCGTGCGACAAATCCGGCGGAGTTTTTCCTTTTTCGCCACCGCGTTGGCGGCTGGTTGCGCCCGTAGCTCCGTCTCGATCTGCACCCGCGCAGCCCACCCGGGTTCGGCCGTCAGGTCCACCGGAACCGGGTTCCGCGGCTGGAGCCCGCCGATGTCCTGGCGGCGAGCCGCGCTGGTGCAGGGGGGCAGCGGCGTGGCCTGCGCGACACGCTCCTCAATGGACTTCGACGCAAACTCGTCGGGCCGCAACAGCTCGACCAACCGGAAGAAGCCGAAGGCGTCCTCGTCGAGCGGGGTCGCGGTCAGCAGGAGCACATGCCGCCCGAGCGCCGCGATCGGCTCCACGGCTCGATAAGCGCGATTCCCCGGGTGCCCGGGCGGCCGCCGCAGGTGATGCGCTTCGTCGACAATGAGCAACTCGATGCCGGCCTCGACCGCCTGCTCCGTCAATTTCGGCCGCGCCTGTAGGAACTCCAGCCCCACGACAACCTGCCGGTACGCCTGGAACGGGTTGAATCCCTTGCCGAAGTCCCGCTCGACATCGAGCAGACGTTTCTCGTCGAGGAGCACGAACACCTGATGGTATTTGCGCCACAACTCGCCCAGCCACTGCACCGTGAGCGTGTCGGGGGCCACCACGAGCGTTCGGTCCGCCCGGCCGGTTTGCACCAGGTGGTTGAGGACGAGGCAGGCTTCGACGGTCTTCCCCAGCCCGACTTCGTCGGCCAGTAACCACCGAGTCGGATCCGCTGTCGTCGCCGCCTCGGCCGCATGCAACTGATGCGGGAACAAACGGATCCGACCGCCAAGGAACGAACCGAGCCCGTCAGGCTCCCGGATCGACGCCAGGTGCAGGGCATCCAAGCGCATGACGAACGCTTCCACCGAATCCACCTTGCCCAACGCCAATCGCTCGGCGAGGGAATCGCTGATCTTGACGGGCCACAGGTCAGTCGGGTCGACTTCCCGTCCACCCACCAGGCGGATGCGGCCGCTCTCCAGTTCCTCGTCCACGACGACGTGTTTGAGAGTGGCCAGCAGTACCGCTCTGGCGCCCGACTGGAATCGAAGCGGGCGGATCGCGTCAGAATCCGCGGCCAGGGTGAGCACCGTATCGGTATCGGGGAAGCGCACCACGACCTTGCGGTGCTCTACCGCCTCCACCAGGCCAGCGCCGAGGTCCGGATTAAAGCGGTGGGTCAGTCGATCGCCAGGTTCCCAATCCATGCGCTATCAACACGGGCTCGCGCCCCAACGTCTGCACGCGCGCATACACCAGCCCCGCCTGGACCCGTCCTGTTCGCTGGACGGTGTCGCGCGTCGCCGTCTCCTGTGTCTGCTGTCACGTTGACGCCGAGTCATCGGCCTGGAGCAACGGTCTCAGCGCGCCCCACACGTCAGGATCAAGCGCGAGCAGGCTGGCTAAATACACGTCTACCTGCGCAGCATCGAAGCGTGCGCGAAGCTCCGCCACCGCCGGCACGAGCGCCTCGGCGTCCACCGGACCGAGTTCGTGGCCCTCGTCGATCAAGCCGTCTGCGTTCGGAATCGCGAGCTGGTCGAGAAAGCTGCTCAGCAGCTCCTGTCGGCGACCCAGGTGCAGCGCCATCAGCAAGGATGACGCCAGTTCATGTTCGGGTCGCACGACCCGCGCCAGATAGTCGATGCGTTTGCCGAGCGACAACTTCCGCACGCCGGCGACACGGAAGCGCAGGGTGGCCGCGATCGCCTGATGAGCTTGGCCACGCAGCGCCGGGTCACCCTCGAACATCGCTGCGGCCGCGAGCTGACGCGTCGGCGGGTCCAAGGCCGACCAGAGTCGTACCGGGGTCAGTCCGTCCAGGGAGACGTTTTCCAGCAGGGTCATAAGTCACGCGAGGCGGCGACCGCAGGGCCGACGCGGTTTCTGTCGGCGTCAGCTTAGCAGAAACCGAATACACTCAATCGCCGCCGTACGCTCGCAGGGCACCAGGTCGAGCCGCTGCGGTGCTATTGGCCAAATCGGAGGACGCACGTGACCGTGACACTGGACCGCCTGACCCACGACGAACTCCTCGCCCTGTCGCGGGATCTGAACTACGAATACGGACAATTTCGTGAGGCTGGCCTGACCCTGGACCTGACGCGTGGGAAGCCCAGTCCCAGCCAGCTCGCGCTCGCAGATGCGCTCGACACCGGCGATGCGGCGAAGGGCTTCATCGCGGGCGACGGCACCGACACTCGAAACTACGGCGGTCTGGACGGCCTCCCGGAGGCGCGGGCGCTCGGGGCCGAGCTGCTCGGCGTCCGAGCCGACGAGGTCATCGCAGGCGGTAACAGCAGCCTCACGCTGATGTATCTCTACCTGATGCACGCGCGGCTCTACGGCCCGGCCGGTCCGGGCTCCGCCTGGAGGGACAGCGGGACCACCCGGTTTCTCTGTCCCGTGCCCGGATACGACCGCCACTTCGCGATTCTCAAGGACCTCGGGATCGAGATGGTGACCGTGCCCATGACCGACGAGGGACCGGACATGGATCAGGTCGAGTCGTTGGTCCGGGAGGACCCCACCATCAAGGGCATCTGGTGCGTACCGAAGTACTCGAACCCCGGCGGGCAAACGTATTCCGCCGCGACCGTGGCGCGCCTCGCCCGACTTGGCGCGGTCGCCGGGCCCTATTTTAGAATCATGTGCGACAACGCCTATGCCGTCCATGACCTCGACGACACGCCACCCCAGCTCGACAACATCATGGATGCCTGCCGGGCCCAAGGCACACACGACAGCCTCGTGCTCTTCGCCTCGACCTCCAAGGTGACCCGGGCAGGCGCCGGTATTTCGTTCATGGCCGGTTCGCCGGTGAATCTGTCCGCCTTTCGAGCCAGACTGCAGTCGTTGACGATTGGCCCGGACAAGGTGAACCAGCTGCGTCACGTCCGCTTCCTCCGGGACCTTGAGGGTGTCCGCGAGCATATGCGGAAGCACGCCGAGATCCTTCGGCCCAAATTCGATCTGGTGCAGCGGCGTCTGTCGGACGCGCTCGATGGCAAGGGCATGGGACGGTGGAGTACACCGCGGGGCGGGTATTTCGTCTCGTTCGACTCGCTCCCAGGGCTGGCCAGCCGGATCATCAGCCTGGCCGAGGACGCCGGCG
>SXOW01000172.1 GCA_005778315.1 Acidobacteriota bacterium | reverse complement strand
GTGTCATGGTGCTGCGGCGCCCGTGAGGCGACGCACGACGAAATCCGCTATTCAGGACGACTCATTATACGCGCTCGGAGGGCCTCGGCGTGGTGCGCGTCCGGTGAACCGAAACTCGCTCGGGCACGGACGCCCTCCGGCGCCGTATTGAGAAAGACTTCCCCGGCCACGTCTCCGTCGCGAACGGCCCAGGCGATGTGCCGGTCGCGCTTGCTGGTCGCCCCCTGGTCGCCTGTGCCGAAGTGCCAGTGCCACCCGGCGTCGGGGTCCGACGTGTCACTTCGGCTCGACCAGTACTGACGCGGTCGGAGGTTGGTAAACGCGCCAGGCGTGGCGGACGAGATCCCGTCGACGCCGAACAGATGACCCATCTCACTGTTCGTGCAGCCGGTCCCGTTGCAGGTCTCGTCGGACGTGAGGGGCAGCCGCCAGTCGGAGTACGGCCCAATCGTCAGGTCTGCCGCCCACGCCCGGGCCTCAGCCCACGTCATTGCCCCATCTGAATCAGCACCCGACGTCTGCGCCCAGTTCGCGTCGCCGAGCCAGGTGATGCGCTGGGTGCTGTCGTAAATGAGCGTGACGCCACCGAAGGTGCCCCGGTCGATCAGCTCTGCCCGACTCTGGGCGGCCAGTCCAAGACACAGAGCTGGTGTCAAGAGCGCCGCGACCCACCGGTCCATCCTGTGCATCATGGCCCCTCCAACCGGGGTGCTGGCGATTCTACTGCCCGCCGGCGGACAAGCCAAGTCTGCGGCCCAGCGCTACACCAGTTCGGTGATGTATTTGTCGCGAAGCAGCCGCCAGAAGACGACCAGGAAGGCCGTCAACGGAATCGCGAGGATCATGCCCAGGATGCCTTGGATCGCGGCCCCCCAGAAGAAGACGGCCACGATGATGGCCATTGGGTGCAGCCCCGTCTTCTCACCCATGATGCGCGGCGTCAGCACGTAACCCTCGACGGCCTGCACAACAACGAACGTCACGAGCACCAGCACCGCAGTGGTCTCGCCACCGCCAGACTGAAAGTAGGCGAGGGGGAGTCCCACGCACAGCCCCATCATGCTGCCCAGGTAGGGAATGATGTTCAGGAATCCGAGCATCAACCCTATGACGAACCCGTACTGCAGCCCGACCAGACTGAATCCGATCGCGAACAACACGCCTTGCAGGAACGCAATGATGAGCTGACCACGGAAGAACGCGACGAGGATGTTCATGAACTCCGTGAGCAGAAACACGACGTCGCGGCGGGTGTCTGGTTTGAGAAAGGGAAAGTACTGACTGGGGTCGCCGGAGGCAGATCCGCCGGCCGCCAGGAAGAACGCGAAGTAGACCGGCACCATGACCCAGGAGAAGACGCCGGTAATCGCTACCAGCAGCCCGCGACCGGCGGTCAACGCCCGCTGGCCCACCTCCTGCAGACCAGCGACGATGGCGCCGCTCTGGCCCTCGAGCGCCTCGCGCGCGCGGATGACCCACGGGTTGGTCTCGAGGAACTCGCGCAATTCAGGCCATCCCGCTGCCACCTGAGTCGTGACCCGCCCCCACCACCCTGGGAACCTCGTGGTCATGTCGGTGATCTGATCGGCGAGCAGCGCACCAAAGAACCAGCCGAAGGCGCCCAGGGGAATGAGTACCGACAGGAAGACGGCGGCTACCGCCACCGGCATTGGCAGCCGCAACCTGTCGCGCAGCCGTTGGTAGTAGGGCCTGAACACCATCGCGCCGACGCCGCCCACCGCCAACGGGAGGAAGACAGAAGAGAAGTAGCGCAGAAAGGCCGCCACAACCCAGATGATCAGGCCGACCGCAGCCACGATCACCACGACACCCAGAATCGTCAGCGCCGCGGCGATGGTCGCCCGCTGGCGCTTTGTCAGGTCGAGCCCGAAGGGCCCCGAGTCAGCGCTCATCCTAAGGGTAGAACATCGCGATCGGGTTGATGGGAGACCCGGTGCCATTCGGTATCCGCACCGGGAGTGCCACATCGCGTTCGGCGAGGAACGGCAGGAACGACGCGTCCATCCCGGCGGTGCCGGTCTCCTCGTTCAACGCGTTCCGCCTCGCCCAGCGGCCGGTGCGGATGAGCAGGACGTCGCCCGGTTCCACACGGACGCCCGTCTGCTGCTCCCACGCCTCGATGTCCTCTCGATAGACGCGGGTGCCCGGTTCCAGGTAGGGCACACCCCGGAGGCGCGGCACGTCGACCAGGACCGCCTTGGTGACGACGCCGTCCCGCAGTCCGGTGATGCCCAGATGCGCACACCCGTGGGTGGTGGGTCAGCGTCATCCTGGTCATCGTCATCTGCGCTCAATCTGCGCTCACTCGGGCAATGCGAACACGAACAGGTTGTTCCCGTTACTCGGGTGCAGCTCTGGAGTCAGCTGCAAGAAGCTGGGCGTGGTGGCCGCGCCGCCGGTGCTGACGGCCACGTATTGACGGCCGTCCACGGCGTAGCTGATGGGAAAGCCAGAGACGGGCGAGCCGAGGTTGATTTCCCAGAGCACGTCACCCGTCACCTGATCGAAGGCGCGGAACCGCCCGTTCGCATCGCCGCCGAAGACGAGTCCGCCGCCGGTCGTCACGAGCGACAAGGTCGCCGCCCGCTGCTCGTGCAGCCAGGTGGTCACGCCCGTCTCGACCGATATCGCATGCACCGACCCGAGCTGCTCGGTGCCGGGCGCCAGCTCGTGGCGGACGGCCAGCGCATAGATGCGGTGTGACGCGTCCGGCGAGGTGGTCGCCATCAGGCGCTGGCACATGTTGCGGAGCGGGAAATACATGGTGTTCGTCAGGGGGCTGTAGGCGCCGGCTTCCCAGTCTTTCCCGCCGTGCATGTTCGGACAGGCCAGCACCTGCTGCCCCTCCGCGCCGAACACCACCTCCGGGTTGACCGTCACCTGGCCGGTGGCGCCGTCGATGTCATTGATCACGTTCTGGGTCACGGTGGGCGTCGCCCACAGAAACTCGCCCGTTTCCCGGTCCAGGGTGTAGACGACCCCGGTCTTGCCTGGGATACCGGTCATCACCTTCCGGACCTCGCCCGGCTGAATCCGCGGATTGATCCAGCTCACG
>SXOW01000171.1 GCA_005778315.1 Acidobacteriota bacterium | reverse complement strand
TCGATCCCCACGCTCACCCACCCTTCGTTGCGGTGCAGATCGTAGACCCCGTACGGAATGGCCTTGCCGCCGTCCGGTGTCTTGATGAGGAAGTCGTGGACGCGCGGTGCGCGCGCTCAGGCACGTCCACCGCAGCGGCGAGTCCGGATCGCCGCGCGCCGTCGGCTCGACCAAGGGGTCCAGGTCGCGCAGCAACGTCGCGTCCGCAGGGGGCTGCTCGATAGGCTGTCTGACGCGCCAGCCCTGGTGCGATGTTCCCGCTCGGTTGGCTAGTCCTGGAAGAGGCTGCCCGGCTGCGTGTTGGCGACGAATGCTTCTTGGATGGCGTTGGGCGCCCAGGGTTCCGTGACCTGGCCCGTCGCGCCGTCGACGGTGACGAACACGATGTTGCTGGGCGGCACAAAGCCTCCTGGCGCCGGCCGCTCCTCAATGTAGGCCTGCATGAAGTCGCGCCAAATGGGCAGCGCCACGGATGCGCCATCTTGCCCGCTGCCGAGCGAGCGTTTCGTGTCGAAGCCGACCCAGACACCGACGGTAATGTCCGGATCGAAGCCGACGAACCACCCGTCGGTGAAGTCGTCGACGGTGCCCGTCTTGCCCCCCACCGGCCAGTTCAGCTGCCGCGCGCTCTGACCCGTGCCGCGCTCCACGACGCCGCGGAAAAGGCTCACCATCACGTAGGCGGTGTCAGCGCGGATGGTGTCGTGGGCCTC
This sequence comes from Acidobacteriota bacterium, assembly GCA_005778315.1. Taxonomy (GTDB): domain Bacteria; phylum Acidobacteriota; class Vicinamibacteria; order Vicinamibacterales; family UBA8438; genus UBA8438. The sequence continues at coordinate 2,489 of SXOW01000171.1, read as the reverse complement.
CGGCCGATTCTCTTCCAGCACCATCCCTTGGCGGTCTGAGATGCGGGTGATCTGATACGGCGCCATCCGGACTCCCCCGTTCGGAAAGACGGAGTAGGCGCTTGTGATCTCTTGCAAGGTCGCTTCAGCCGAACCGAGCGCGACCGAGAGCAAGGGCGGTATTTCCGAGGTGATCCCAAACCGGGGCGCATAGGAGACCACGGTCTCTGGACCCATCGCGTGCATCAACTGGACCGCTGGCACGTTGATCGACTTCTCGAGCGCATAGCGGAGGGTGACCGGACCGAGGAACTCGTGCTTGTAGTTGGCTGGCTCGTACGGCTCCTGGTTGGGGCCCGGGATGATGCTGATCGGCTCGTCCATGATGATGGACGCGGCGGTGTACCCCTGATCGATGGCCGCCGTGAACACGATGCCTTTGAACAGTGAGCCCATCTGGCGCTTCGCCTGGGTGGCCCGGTTGAATTTGCTCCGCTCGTACTCATACCCACCGACCATCGCCAGGACCTGACCGGTGCGATTGTCGATGGCCATCAGGGCAGCCTCCAACTCCGGCTCCTGCTCGAGGGTGGTGGTGAGTGTGCCGGCGGCATCGTCGATGCCGAGGACGTGCACCTCGACGAGGTCGCCAGGCTTGGCCAGTTCGTCCGCCCGCCGCCGGCGTGTCCAACGGAACCCATCCGGGGGAATGACGGTGGTGTAGCGCCCGACACGGGCGTGCAGCGCGCTGCCCGCGGTGCTGGTGACGACCGCGGGAACGATGTCCCCCTCGGCGATCGCAAACTGCCAGCGTCCGTCCGCGTAGTCCTCGGTGGTGTGGCCCTCGTCGGTGACGTTCCGGGTGGGCGCGCGATAGCCGTGACTCTTGTCGAGCACACGAAGCTGGCGCTGCACCGCCGTGTCCGCGGCGGCCTGCAGCCGCGCGTCGAGCGTCGTATGCACTTCGAGCCCGTCCTCGTACAGCGAACTGGCACCGTAGGTCGCCTCGAGGTGTTGACGGACTTCCTCCACGAAATAGGGTCCTATCGTGCGGTTCTGTTCCGTCCGTTCCGCCAGCACGATGTCACTGGCGATCGCCGCCTCCGCTTCCTCGTCGGTGATGTACCCGTTGTCTCGCATCTCGCGGAGCACATAGTCGCGGCGTTCACGAGCCCACGCCGGGTTGACCAGCGGACTCTGCCGGGAGGGCAACTGAAAGATGCCGGCGATCATGGCCGCTTCAGCGAGCTCCAGCTCAAGCGCCGGTTTTCCGAAGTACAGACGCGATGCGGCTTCCACGCCGTAGGCGCCGCTGCCCAGATACATCTGGTTGCAATACAACGTGAGGATTTCGCGTTTGGTGTACCGCTTCTCGATCTGAATCGTGATCAGCGCTTCGTTGAGTTTCCGGCTGGGAACCTTTTCAAGTCCGAGCGGTGCCCCGCCATTGAGCGACACGTGTCTCGCGAGTTGCATCGTCAGCGTGCTCGCGCCCCGAAGTCGCCACTTCAAGACATTCTGGATGACCGTGATGGCGAGCCGCCGAATGTTGAAGCCGAAGTGCTCGAAGAAGGCGGCATCTTCGGAGGAGATGATCGCGTGGCGGAGTACCTCCGGAATCTCGTTGTAGCCGATGATCACCCGACGCTCTGTGGCGAACTGACCAATCTCTTCGCCGCCGGCCGCAAAGACTCGTGTGATTGTGCTGGGCGCGTAGTCATCCAAGGTCGCGACTTCGGGCAGGTCCGGCGAGAAGGCGAACATCACGCCAGTGATGCCACCGGCAAGCGCCGCCACGACGAGCGCGAAGACGACCTTGGCCTGTCGAGCGAACGGATTTCGTGAGAGCCCCATGATGTCGCACTCCTCGCCTGGGATCGCGCGCAGACCGGAATATTGTACCGCAGTGCCGGCCGCCACAGGGCCAGACGAACCGTCCGCAAAAATTGTCTGAGGCGCCAGCGGGTTGGCACGATGGAACGCGGCGTCAATCACTCCCGTCACCCGACCCCCGTTTGCGACGGTGGGGCGCCGTCGAGTAGAGTTCGAGTTAGTTGTTTACATCAACGCACTCATATTTTATACTTGCGACTGCATTAGATATTGTGTAGCCGCAAGACGGCGAGACTCCTCCAACTCTTTCAGGGAATGGTGCTATGGGCAAGGTAATCGGAATCGATCTGGGGACGACCAACTCTGTGGTGGCTGTCATGGAAGCCGGCGAGCCGGTTGTGGTGACCAACCCAGAGGGGAACCGAATCACGCCGTCCATCGTGGCGTTCGCCAAGAATGGCGAGCGCCTGGTCGGGCAGGTCGCCAAGCGCCAGGCGGTGACCAACCCGGAGAATACGCTGTTCTCCATCAAGCGTTTCATGGGGCGCAAGTACTCCGAAGTCAACGAGGAAATGAAGATGGTGCCGTATGAGGTGGTGAAAGCCTCAAACGGTGACGCCCGTGTGCGCGCCGGCAACAAGGAGTCGTCGCCGCCCGAGATTGCCGCGATGATCCTC
>SXOW01000170.1 GCA_005778315.1 Acidobacteriota bacterium | reverse complement strand
GGCTGACCCCGGCGACGTCGAGATCAATGTGGCCATTGAGGACGAGTTCGGCGACGTCGTGGACCGCGCGGTGGAAGAACTCAACGTACCGGACTTTACCGGGCCTGAAGTCGCCCTGAGTACGCCGGCCGTGTTCCGGGCCCAGAATGCGTTGGACATGAAGCGGATTCTGGCCGACCCGGATGCGCTCCCGACCGCCGGCCGGTACTTCCTCAGCAACGACCAACTGCTGGTCCGCGTGGAGGCCTATGCGCCGGGGAATGCACCCGCGGTGACGGCTCAGCTACTCAGCCGGGAAGGCACCGCTATACTCGATTTGCCGATAAGCGATGCGCCTGGTGGTGCCGTGGAATTCTCGATCGCGTTGTCGCCATACCCCCGCGGTGACTACTTGATAGAGATCACCGCCGCGGCCGACGATGAAGAGGCCAAGGAACTCGTCGCCTTCCGTATTCAAGGATGACCCTTCCCGCAATCCGCGTCATCGTCGCCAAGCCGGGCCTCGACGGTCACGACCGAGGCGCGAAGGTCATTTCGCGTGCGCTCCGTGATGAAGGCATGGAGGTCATCTATACCGGGCTTCGGCAGACGCCGGAGCAGATCGTCGAGGCAGCGCTCCAGGAGGACGCAGGGGTCATTGGGCTTTCCATCCTGTCGGGCGCCCACAACCACGTCTGCCCGCGCATCATGGCGTTGCTGCGCGAAAGGGGCCTCGATGATGTGCTCGTGGTGGTCGGCGGCATCATCCCAGACGTGGATCTGCCGGGCCTGCGCGCGCTTGGCATCGAGGGGGTGTTTCAACCTGGGACACCGATGCGTGACATTGTGACGTTCATTCGAGATCATCATCGCCGCGTGGCGGTGTAGCCATCACCGCTCCTCCAACTTCCCGCTAAGTCCCTGTCTACGCTTGACCTCCGCGGACCGTGCGGTTACGCTCGGTCACATTGATGCCTCACACACTGCTACTTGCCGACGATAGCGTCACGATCCAGCGCGTGATCGAGTTGACCTTCGCCGATGAGGACATTCGGGTGGTCTCGGTTGGTGACGGTCAGCAGGCGATCGATCGCATTACCGCGGAGCCCCCGGACATCATCCTCGCCGATACGGGGATGCCGGAGCGCGACGGGTACGAGGTCGCGGCCTTCGTGAAACAGAACCCAGCCCTCGCCCATATTCCGGTGGTGCTCTTGACCGGGGCCTTTGAACCTGTTGATGGAGCCCGCGCGAAGCAAGCGGGTAGCGACGCAGTCCTGGTAAAGCCGTTTGAGCCCCAGGTCGTGATCAGGCGCGTCCGCGAGTTGCTTGGGACGGTGCAGGCACCCGCCGACCAGGTGGTCGAGACGGAAGAACGCGCAGCGCTTGAGACGGAGGCGGAACACGGTCTCCCGGCAGGCTTCGTCACGCGGCGACGACCTGTCGTGTACTTCGAGACGAATCACACGTCCAAGGTCGTTCCACCGGCGCCGGACACGCTGGCGGCGACGCCGGCGGACGCGGCGGCCGATGATGATCCCGTCGCCGCGTACCTTGACCGTGTCGATGCGGCCCTTGAGCTACTGGAACACGGCGATACGCGGGCCGAGGACGCGGACGAGCCTGCCGTCCCCGAGCCGCCGCAACACACAGCGCCGTGGGACACGCCGGCGGCCGGTTCGCTCGAGAGCGCCCTGAGCGCGCTCGAAGGGGCTCTCGACAACCTGGGCACGTGGCCTGGGTCGCCGGTTGAGGACACGCAGACGGACGGCGTGCCCGAGACGGAGGAGGTGCCGCCCCCGAGACCGTCGTTCTTATCGGAGCCTGACCCCATCCCGGTGGCAGCGCTCGAGCCAGACGTGGACCCGTCGAGTGGCCCGGTCTGGGCACCCTGGCGGGAGCCCGCGGTCGAGCCGATTTCGGAACCGGCCTGGGAACCACCCTTTGAACCGGTCTTTGAACCGGCTCTCGAACCAGTTTTTGAGCCCGTTTCTAAACCGACGTCGGTCCCCGCCGTCGAGTCAGTGCCTGACGCGGTTGCCGCGTCAACGTCTGAACCCTCCACGAGCCCAGATGCTGATCTGGGGCCGGACGTCTCACTGCATGCCCTCGAGTTGGCGCTTGCCGCCGAGGCCGCGGCGTTTCCACAGGAGCCGCTCCAGGCCGACGCGGTCGACGCTGAACAGCAGACCCCCCTGGTCGTGTCGCTTCCCGCCGGGTCAGAGGTGTCGACAGCGCGTGAGGTCACCGCAGACGTCTACGAGTGGGCGTCCGAGCAGGTATCGGAGCCGACACCCGAGATCCTCCGTGTCGCTCCGCCGGTGGACGTGCCCGTCGCGCCGCCGCCGGAGGCGTCAGATCACGACAAGGACACGGACCGTCCGGCGGAGGCCGTGCCTCCTGCCGAAGACGCGGTGGAGATTGAGTCGCCTTTCGTCTGGGACGCAGATCCACCAACTACCGTCGCGGACGCGTCCCCGCCGTGGACTGACCAGGTGTTCCCAGCTGTGGGGGAGCCGCCGCTGGCGGCCGCTGTGTCCGAGCCAGAGGGCGCCGTCTGGTCGCCGCCGCCGCCACCCGAGGCCCCGACGCCGCTGCCGGCGTCGCCGGCTCCGCGTCGTGGCGCACCGCCATCCCTGGCTGACGCGTTCGCCTCGTTACTGGCGGCAGAGCGTGGCGAAGCCAGGCGCGGCAGACCGACGTACCCGTGGCCCGCATCCTCGGCGCCGACGAGGTTCGACGACGACCTGGTCGATCAGGTGACCGAGCGTGTGCTGGCCCGTTTGTCGGACGGCGTGGGTTCCGAGTTGGTGTCCCAGATCGTGACCAGGGTTGCCGAACGCTTGGTGCGCGAAGAGGTCGACCGACAGAAGAAGTGACGACCGGCCGGTTCCTGCATCTCGATCCCACCACGGCGCTCAGCGTGTTCCCGGCGCACCCGCGGACAATGCAGCCACTGATACCATGACTCCCATGCGCGAGTTGGCGAAGGGGTTCGAACACGCGACCGTTGACCCGAAGTGGTACGCCTTTTGGGAGTCGACCGGAGCTTTCAAGGCGGACCCGGCTTCAACCAGGCCGCCGTTCAGCATGGTGCTGCCGCCGCCCAACGTCACGGGCGTGCTGCATATCGGGCACGCCCTGAACCAGACCCTGCCCGACATCATTTGCCGATGGAAGCGGATGCTTGGC
>SXOW01000169.1 GCA_005778315.1 Acidobacteriota bacterium | reverse complement strand
GGGGTCACGCTGGGGCCAGGTGACGTCGCTCCGACTCTCGCCCACCACGGGACTGTCTGAAGACGACGCAGATACGTATCGTAACGCCCTGCTCACGGCGCTTGACCCGCTGACCGCCGGTTTCGTGGTCTATCCGGCTCGCGGACTGGCGCTCGAGGCAGCGGCCGGCGTCACCGACTTCGGGGAGTACTTCACGTACTTCAGCTTTTTTCTGGTGGTGTCCGCGTTGTTGCTGGCGAGTCTGTTCTTTCGTCTGGGGGTCGAGCAACGGTTACGCGAAATCGGCGTGTTGCGCGCGCTCGGGCTGCACGAGGGCGCCATCAGGCGTCTGTTCTGGTCCGAGGCCGGCGTCCTTTCTTTGGCGGGGGGCTTGCTGGGCGTCGTGGGAGCGGTCGGCTACGCAGATCTCATCATGTGGGGTTTGCGTACGTGGTGGGTCGACGCGGTCGGTACGACGCTGTTGACCTTGCATGTGTCGCCAGCGGCGCTCGGGGCGGGGCTGGCCGGCGGAGGTCTGGCCGCGGTGGCGTCGATTGCCTGGACACTGCGCGAGGTGGAGCGCGCGACCCCGCGGGCGCTTATCAGCGGGTCTCTGCCCAACCGCACGCCACCTCCGCAGCCACAGCCGGGTGCGCGCATCACCCGCGATGGTGGGTGGTGCGCCGGTGCCGTGCGGCACGCGCCGGCTGGGCTGAGCCTGCTCGGGACGCTGATGGTGGGAGCGACGTTGGCCGACCTTGTCGGGGACACCGCCGGATTCTTTGGCGCGGGTCTCCTCCTGCTGACCGCGTTGCTGCTGCTCGCGTGGTCCTTGTTGGGGCGACAAGAGGCGGTCGGAGCCGCGTTGCCCGCGACCTGGTCGGTCGCCCGTGTGGGGCTCCGCAATGCCACCGCCCGACCTGGCCGTTCCGTCCTGTGTATCACCCTGATTGCCTTTGCCGCGTTCATCATCGTGGCCGTCGACGCGTTCCACCTGGAAGGCGGCGGGGACCAGGCAGAGCGGGGCTCCGGCACCGGTGGCTATCCGTTGCTGGCGGAGTCGTTGTTGCCCATCGTCCTCGACATGTCGTCGGAGGAGGGCCAAGCGGAACTGGGAATCACCGCGTTCGAGGAGCCGCGGTTCGCCGACGTCTCCTATGCGCGGTTCCGGGTGCGGCCGGGCGAGGATGCCAGTTGTCTCAACCTGTATCAGGCGAAGAACCCGAAGCTGCTGGCCCCGGAACCGGCTTTCGTCCGTGATGGTCGTTTCAGCTTCGGGCGGACCATGGCCGAGACTGATGCCGAGAGGGCCAATCCATGGCTGTTGCTCGACCGTCAGTTCGACGATGGCGCGATTCCGGCCATTGCGGATGCGACATCGCTCGCCTATGCCTTGCACCTCGCCGTGGGCGAGGACTTCATCGTGAACCGTGAGAGTGACAATCCGATCACGTTGCGGATCGTCGCGGCTTTGACTGACAGCCTCTTTCAGGGCGAGCTGATTATCGGTGAGCAGCCGTTCTTGCGACTCTTTCCAGAGCACGAGGGTTACCGCCTGTTTCTGATCGATGCGCCGCTCGACGACACGGCGACGGTGACGGCGGCGCTCGAAGATCGACTTGCCGACTACGGTTTCGACGTCACCTTCGCATCGGAACGGCTGGCCGCGTTTCACCGCGTGAACAACACCTACCTGGCTACGTTCCAGACCTTGGGTGCGCTCGGCTTGCTGCTCGGCACGGTCGGCTTGGGTGCCGTGCTCTTGCGGAATGTCCTGGAGCGTCGTCGCGAACTCGCCCTGCTGCGGGCGGTGGGTTACGACGCGCAGGACGTCTCCTGGATGGTGTTGGTCGAAAACGGGCTGCTCCTCTTCGGCGGGCTGGCCGCCGGCAGCGTCAGCGCCCTTGTGGCTATTGCGCCAGCGTGGCTCGAGCGCGGCGGCCAATTTCCGATTGTGTCCCTTGCCGGCCTGCTGCTGGCGGAAGCGGCGGCCGGTCTCACCTCCACACTGGTCGCCACCATCGTTGCGGTCCGGTCGCCGCTCCTCGCGGCGCTGCGGTCGGAGTAGCGCCGCACTACCTCTACTGCCACGATCCCGCGTTCGTCGTGCGCCCAGGAGACCCCACGTATCGATGCCAGCCAAAGTCAGACCTCAAGGAACCGGCCATCCGGCCGCGGTGACCGCGTCATGACCCCCCTCAGCGCGTCGGTGGCGGAACCGCCACAGGCGCGACGGTCACCGACGCGGCTGGAGACTCACGGTGTCGTCCGGGTAGACGACTACTACTGGTTGCGCGAGCGGGAGCGTTCCGAGGTGATTGACTACCTGAACGCAGAGAACGCGTACACGGCCGCCGTGATGGAGCAGACCGCCGCGTTACAGGAGACGCTGTTCGAAGAGATCAAAGGACGCATCCAGCAGACCGACATGTCCGTGCCCTACCGGGAGGGCGACTTTACCTACTACCGGCGCTACGAGGAGCAACGCGAGTACCCGATCTATTGCCGACGCGGCGTCGCGAACGCCCCCGAGGAGGTCCTGCTCGATGTCAACGACCTGGCAGAGGACCGCGAGTTCTGCCAGGTGTCGAGTCGCGAGGTGAGCCCGGACCAGCGCCTGTTGGCGTACGCAACGGACTTCGAGGGGCGCCGGATTCATGTGATTCGGGTCAAGGATCTGGCCTCGGGTGCCCCCCTCGACGACGAACTGGTCGGTGTCACCAGCAATGTCGTCTGGGCGAACGACAGTCGGACACTGTTCTATACGCGCCAGGACCCGACGACACTGCGGTGGTATCGCATCTACCGGCATCGGTTGGGAACGCCGCAAGCGGACGACAGGCTGGTCTACGAGGAACCGGACGACACTTTCAACTGTGCCGTGGGCAAGAGCCGGTCAAAACGTTATCTGCTCATCGGGTCGCATCAGACGGTGTCCAGCGAGTATCGCTATCTTGACGCTGACCAGCCGGACGGCGAGTTTCGCCTGTTTCTGGCTCGTGAGCGGGAGCACGAGTACTACATCGACCATTTTCGCGGTCAGTTCTACATTCGGACGAACCGGGACGCCCGCAACTTCAAGTTGATGGCGGTGGCCGAGGGTGGTGTGCCGCCAGATGCCTGGGCGGAGGTCGTTCCGCATCGGGAAGAAGCGCTGCTCGGGGCGTTCGAGCTGTTTCGCGACCACCTGGTGGTGCACGAGCGCCGGGACGGCGTCGTCCACTTGCGCGTGTGTCCCTGGGGCGGGGACGAGCCGCACGACATCGCGTTCGACGAGCCCGTCTATGACGCCTACCTGTCTGTGAATCGGGAACCGGACTCCACGGTGCTGCGGTTTGGCTACGAGTCCCTCACGACTCCGACGAGCACATACGACTACGACATGGTCGCTCGGACGCGGACCTTGTTGAAGCAGGAAGAGGTGCTCGGCGATTTCGATTCGTCACGCTACCGGTCGGCGCGGCTGGCGGCGACGGCGTCCGATGGTGAGCGCATACCGATTTCGCTGGTGTGGAGGGAGGGCACGCCGAGGGATGGAACCCACCCTCTCCTGCTGTACGGCTACGGAGCCTACGGTCTGTCGATGGACCCGGCGTTCGACTCGGCGCGCCTCAGTCTATTGGATCGTGGCTTCATTTTTGCCATTGCGCACGTGCGCGGCGGACAGGAATTGGGACGGCGCTGGTATGACGCGGGTCGGTTGGCCCAGAAGCGCAACTCGTTCACCGACTTCATTGCGGTGGCCGAGCACCTGCTGACGGAGGGGTATTCGCGGCGTGACCGCTTGTTCGCGATGGGGGGGAGTGCCGGTGGCCTGCTGATGGGGGCGGTGGCCAACATGCGGCCCGATCTGTTCGCCGGCATCGTCGCCCAGGTGCCATTTGTCGATGTCCTGACCACGATGCTCGACGACAGCATCCCGCTGACCACGGGTGAATACGACGAGTGGGGCAATCCCAACGAGCGGTCCGCGTTCGACGATATCCTGGCCTACTCGCCGTATGACAACGTGGAGGCGAAAGACTATCCGGCGATGCTGGTGCTGGCCGGTTTGCACGATTC
>SXOW01000168.1 GCA_005778315.1 Acidobacteriota bacterium | reverse complement strand
TCAACGCCATGATCGACCTCGCGGTCTTCCTGAAACGCGGGGGCTATCGGCCAGACCAGGTGCAGGACTTCATTCCGGCGCCGTTCGACGTTGCGACGGCGATGTATCACACCGGCATCGATCCGTTTACCAAGAAGCCGGTCTTCATCGCCAAGCACCTGCGCGACCGCAAGTTGCAGCGGGCGCTAATGCAGTTCTTCAAGCCGGAGAACTACGTGGAGGTGCGCCGGGCGTTGTTGAAGGCGGGCCGGAGCGACTTGATCGGGAGCGGGTGCGACGCGTTGATCCCGTCAACCCCGCCGCACGAAGCGGTGGCCAGACGGCGCGAACAGGCGAACCAGCAGTTCGCCGGAGACTACGTGCATACGGTGCCCGCCCCACAACACGAGAAGACCTCGAAACGGCAGTCGCGCCATCTGTCGGCCGCCGGGTACCGGCCCCAGCGCAAGGCCGCGACGACGCCTCGCACGCCTCGCACCCCGCGTTAGCGGGGGTCATGCACCCTTAGTGACGCAAACGCACCACGGCGCGTCCTGGTGCGATCACCGTGTCTTCCGCATTCTTGATGTAGAGTTCCAGCGTGACCGTTCCGGCCTCTTGGTCAATCTCCACGACCTCGCCCCCGGCGCGAACGCGGTCGCCCAGATAAGCGGCTCTCCGGTTGGAGTACTCGATCTCGAGCAGCTCGCCGTCATCACCCAGCCACGCCGTCACCGCTTGCGCCAGCCAGTCCCCTTGCAGCGGACCGTCGACCACGATGGCCGGGTGCTTCTCGACCTGGGTGGTGTACTCCGTGTCGAAGTGGATGCGATGCGGATTCCAGATCACGGCGTTGTAGAGAAACAGCGACACCATGGAGGCCTCGTGCGTCCGCTCCTCCAACTGGGTGCCCACAGTGACGGTGCTGAGACTGGGCATTAACGAAAGATCCTCCGTCGTGTTTCTTCCATCACCAGGTCGCCGTCCTCCGTTTCGACGCGGACCCCGTAGACCACAAAAATCAGCGGACCGGTGCTGCCCCGTTTCTCATAGATGTCCGTGATCGTCCGGGTCAGCACCAGGTGGTCACCTGGTCTGATCGGGCGGTGATAGGTGTTCTTGATGCCGCCGGCCATGACTCGACGAAGCGGGAGCTCGGGCAGCAGGGGATCGTCGGTGAGGCCGTCGGGACGCAGGTCCTCGATGTCCACCAGATCCTGGTGCGCGTTGAAGAGGAACATGGGTGGTGCTTCGTCGCCCCGTCGATACTTGTCCAACCGCTGCTGGGTGGCGATGGCGTATTTCACGATGTCGCGTCGTGTCACCTCCAGCCGCAGCGGCTCGCCAGACCGCCCGATCCATTGCCGAATCTCAGGGGTCAGCAGGCTCCCGGGGGCGTCCCCTGCTGTCGTCTCAGCCGTCTCAGCCATCTATACGAAACCTCGGTAGGGTGATGTCGTCCAGATCCTGGTACTCAAGTATGACCGGTCGGTCGATGGCCAGGAGGTCGTTCGGGGAGTATCTCGGTCATCGTCTCTATCCCCCGTCTATCCCCGGCGCATGATCGCGATGGAGCCGTCGCCGAGATCGCCATACCCGATACAGGTCCATGTGCCGACGGGCCATGGGGGCGTAGTACTGCGCCGGGGCGTTGGCGCCGACCGGGGCTTCAAACTCCGACACGACGTGGAACTGCCGCATCTGGCCGACCCGACGATGAATGCGCGCGCCCGAGTAGCCGTCGCGTCCCAGCGGGACCAGGACATGGGTGGCTACTCCTGTCGCCACCGCCATCGCCGCGCATTGCAGCGCGGCCACCGCGCTGGCGCCGCCCATCGGCGTGGTGGCTGAAAAGCGGAAATCGGCGCTGCCGAAATTGGTCAGCAGATCTTCGGCGACGACCGCTCCGCTGGCGTAGGCGACGAGGCCGTCGATCGCCTTGGGTGTGAGTCCGGCGTCGGCGATGGCGGCGAGGGACGCTTCGAGCGTCAGCCGTAGCGCGCTCTTGTCGGTCCCGCGGGTATAGCGTGTCTCTCCGACGCCCGTTACCGCGGCCGTATCACGCAGGGTCGACATCGCTGTGAGACGGTCGGCGGGTCCGCAGCTAGCGAAACTGCTGGAGGACCGCAGGTTCGATGATGCACGAGATGGTGCGGGCCGCACCGACCAGGTCGAGGGTCACCGCTGCGGTCGGCGCCCAGGCGGCGTAGTCATACGTCGCGCGACCCGCACCTCCGCTCACGGATCGATCGACCGGGCGGGCCGGTTCCCCCCCACGCGTGAGCACCAGATCGGTGAGCGGGTTGTTGGCACCGGCGATCGGCGTCGCGCTGATGGTCACGCGGGTCTGACGGGCCGCCTGGAAATCCGGCTGCGGCGCCGGTCGTCCGTTCCGCACCGTCCCCCAGACCTCGTAGGCCACTTGCTTGTAGGCGCTATGGGCCGCCAACGTGAAGTCTTCATTTGCGCAAAGCCCGGTGTCCCAGAACACGCATGGGGGGTCCTCCCCGCCCTGGCTGCCGCACTCGATGGCGTGATAGTAGCTTTCCGGCGAAATGGGGAGGATGCCCTTCGTCCAAGGCGGCGTGCTGCCAGGCCGCACGGTGGCCCGCACCTGAGCGGTCGCGCTCGGGACCCAGGTTCCGGCGCCGGCGAGGAGAAACCCTACACCGAGCGACCAGCGGACCACGTGTCTAACCGTAGCGCGCGAGCGCGGCGTCGATGTCAGAGGCATGATGCAGAGTATACGTCCGGCCCAGGTGGACTCAGACCAACAGCACGACCCCGGTCGCCAGCAGGGCCAGGCCGCCAAGTTTGCCGATCAGCTCCCCACCAGGCAGGACCTTCTCAGCCAGCACGAAGAGGCTGATCCCGGCGACCCACGCCAGGTTCATGACGCCTGCCACGAACAACAAGGCCATCAGACTCCAGCAGCAGCCGACGCAGTAGAGTCCGGGCTCGAGCCCCATCCGCATGGCGCCGACACGACCGTCTCGCCAATGCCCCACCACAAACCCCAGCGGCGACCGGCAATGCGCCAGGCACGCCTGCTTGAGTGGTGTGAACTGAAAGACCCCGGCCAGCACCAACAGGGCGCCGCCGAGCAGGGGACTGGTGTGCACCAGGGCCGGAGAGAGGAGCGCGGCGCTGTGCAGACCCCACTGCGCGGTGGTCGCGACGGCGCTGAACGCGGTCCAGGCGAGGAGGTAGCCACCGAGGAACAGGCTGGTCGGGACCAGCGGGTCGTCCTGCTGGCGTCGTCTGCGATTAGCCGCCGCCATCATCAGAATGAGCGGCGCCGCAGACGGCACCATCATCGCGACCATCATGATGGCCCACATCACAAACACCAGCGCGAGGTCGACAGGTCCCCATGCCTGCATCTGAGGCATGGTCATGTCGCTCTCCATGTCCATACCGGCCATGCCCTGAGCCAGATGCAGCATGTAGGCCCATCCGACCGCCGCCACCGCGATGAGACCGGCGGTGACAACGACGCGGTCTCGCCGCAAGAGCGTTGCTAGGGTCGCGTCCGACTCCACAGCACACCTGGCGAGTGGGTGGGGTGCAGCCGCCGGAGCGGCGAGTCTGTCAAGATTCTACACGTCCGCGGGAAATGCCTTGTGGGCGGCCACTGAGTCACGGATGATCAAGCGGTGAGCGGCAGGGGCACTACGCGGTTGGTCTACTCCACCGATGCCGGGTCGGTGTGTCAGCGGTGCGGCTGGCCGCGTCGTGATTGCAAGTGCAGCGGCGGGCGTGAGGCGGCCAACGAGCCGGTGCCGGCTCGTCTCGTCGCCAAGCTGCGCATGGAGAAGAAGGGGCGCGGGGGGAAGACCGTCACCGTGGTGCATGGCCTGCCGCGCAACGCCGCGTTTCTGAAGGCCTTGTGCGGCGAGTTGAAGAAAGCGTGCGGCACCGGTGGGGCGGTCGTAGACGACGGCGTCGAGGTGCAGGGCGAACTGCGGGATCGCGTGCGGGACGTGTTGGAAAAGAGAGGGTACGTCGTCAAGGGGTGAACCCGGCGCAGGTCGAGCCGGTGGGGGAGCCACTGGGAGAGCCACTCGGAGAGAAAGAGGAGCACAGATGTCGAAGATACGAGTAGTGGCCGCGGTCGCGGTGTTGGTCGTGGCGGGATTCGCATGGGTATCAGCCCAGGGTGGTGGCGGCTCGGGTGCGTTGACGGGCCAGGACTACGGTGAGATTGAGATGCTCTACGCCCGGTACAGCCAGGGCAGCGATTTTCGTGACGGCGAGCTGTTTGTGTCCGCGTTCTCCGACGACGCCACCATCGTGCGTGCCGACGGGAGCAGTATCCAGGGCATGCCAGCGCTGGTGGCCGAACGGAAAGAACGCAACCAAGGACAGTCGGGCGACACCGGGAGACGTCATCGCACCGGCAGCTATCTCATCACGCCGACCGCCGAGGGCGCGACCGGACGTGCCTACTACGTGCTGTTGGATGTGACGAAGCGTCCAGCCGCGACCGTGGCCACTGGCTACTACGACGACGTCTTCGTGCGGACCTCGAACGGATGGCGCATCAAACATCGCACCATCAACCGCGACATGCCGACCGAGTAGCCGGGACGGGGCCGTTCACTGGAGGCGCTCGGCCAAGCGGGTCAGCGTCTGGGACAGTCCTCGGAGTCGTGGCTGATGCGCCAGGTTGGCCGAGGTGGCATCGCTCTGCAGTGCGGCGGCCGCTGTTTCGAGCTGCTCGACGAGGTCCGGGGCGGCCGGGCCGCCCTCGGCCAGCTGTTGCTCGGTGCGATCGAGCAGGTCTGACACGGCGCCGAGGCGGTCCGGGGAGAGGATGTCGGTCCGGCCGAGCTGATCCAGATAGGCGCGTGCGATGACCGGTCGTGGCGACCAGTCAATGCGCCGCTGTTGCTGTGCGTTGAATGCGTTTGGGGCCACCTGCGCTGCCGCCGCGAGTTCGTTACGGGACAGGAACTCGCTCGGCTGCAACTCCAGGACATCGAGGCCGCGGGCGATCTCGGTCGCGTAGATGAACCCTCGGTACCAATAGGCGGACCAGTAGCCGGCCATCGTCAGCTTGTCCGGGTCCAGTGGACCTCGGTCGAAGTACGCGATTTCGAACGGATTTGCGGAATCGGTAAAGTCGATGACCGAGATGCCGCCTTGGTACCACGCCTGCACGAAAATGTCGCGGCCCGGGATCGGGACGAGCGATCCGTTGTGGGCGACACAGTTTTCCTGCTCGGTTTGGGGAGCTGGCAGCTTGTAGTGGCTGCGGAACTGTAGCGTGCGATCGACAATATCGTAGATCGCGTCTGCTCCCCAGTCCCGCGGATCGGACGCGCGGCAGCGCGCCCGCCCCCCGCCCCCCCATTCGTCCGTGAAGATCACCTTCGTGCCGTCGTTGTTGAACGTCGCTGAATGCCAGTAGGCGAAGCCGGGGTCGACAACGTCGTCGAGGCGGACCGGATTCACAGGGTCTGAGATGTCGAGCAGGATGCCGTTGCCTGAACAGGCACCCGCCGCCAGGCCGATCTCCGGGTAGGCGGTGATGTCGTGGCACTGGTTGGTCCGGCTGGTCGTTTGGGTCCCCGGCCCGTGGTCGCCACCCGCCCACAGGCCGGCGATGGCTCCCGACCCGGCGTCTTTGAAGACAAAGGGGCGGCTCACAATGCGCGCCTCGTCCGGTCGACTCAATGGGATCTCGATGACGTCGATTCGGAAGAGTGCGGTATCGGGGTCTTCACCGGGGGACTCGTCAGAGCACCCCGCTAGTTCTTCACCGGGCCGGACGGAACCGGTTCCAGACCCATACACGTAGATGCGCCCGGCTTCGTCGGGATCGGTCACCACGGTATGGGTGTGCGAGCCACGGCAGGTTTGCACGGCGCCGACCTGGGTCGGCATCCGCGCGTCGCTGATGTCGAAAATGCGAATACCTCGAAACCGCGCATCGCTGACCCGCTCCGCCACGCCCTGCAGACCGCAGTCACGTCGGCCGCGGGTCTCTTCGACCGACATGATGAGGAGGTCGCCGACCAGGGACACGTCGCCTTGGCCCCCGGGGCAGACGACGGAACTGACCAGCTGGGGCGAGACCGGGCTCTCCACGCGGTAGGTGTTGAATCCGTGGTAGTTGCCCTCGAACAGCATGTCTCCGGCGACCGCGAGGTCCGTGTTGGCAAAGTTGAGCAGGCCGGGCCGCGCGGGCTCGTCCGGTTCTTTGTCGTCCGCCGCATCGGGTGCCGGTTCGGGCTCAGCGGGCGCTGCTCGGCCCGCAGGCACGTCGGGATCGCGGAACCCGTCCGGTTTGGGCCGGGTCGCCACCAGGGCCATGTTCCACGCCGCCTCCTCCGCGTCGAAAAAGCCCCCCGCCAGCCCGACCCGCGGGTCGGGAAACAGTTCCACCAGCATGCCGTTCATGCGGTCGATTTCCATGTTCTGGTCCGCCGTGACGTCGGTGGTGAACGCGTAGAGCCGGGAATCCTGAGCCGATCCTTGCTGCCGCAACAGGTTTTCAACCATCGTCACGGCGCCGCGGTGATGCGTGATCATCAACCCTAGAAACATTCGATCGAAATCGATGCCCTCGGCCAGACTCAGGCGTTCCATGTCCGCCTGGCTCACCATTCCGGGCATCGGCGCCTGGCCCGCCACATGGTGCGCACCCGGCGCGGTGACGGTCTGGCCCCCCTCGCGCAACCACTCCTGCATCATGGCGATCTCGTCGGCTTGCGAGATCTCAATCCGCGCGCCGAGCCGGTGCATGACGTCACGGGTGCTTCGGGAGGCGAGCAGCGCCGTCATCTCCGTGGCTTGCGCGTGGTGGGAGATCATGCCCTGCAGGAACTTCACGTCGGCGTCCGTGAACCCGTTGCCGGCGAGGTCCGAGGCGTCCGCGGCGGAGATCAGGCGGCTCGGCTCGCCGGGGGCGCCGGGCTGCACGATCGGGGGCTGCGCCTGGGCCGTCGTGACGGCCAGGGTCAGACAGGCGAGGCCCACGAGGAGGCTGACGACGGGCCGCGCAACCGATGACGAATGGGGACTCATGTGTGGGATCTCCCTGGTGGGGCGTCCATGCGCAGTCAGCACGCGTCCCACGACCGTGGGCCGGCCGCCAATGCCGCTCCACGGAGACTTGGACGCCCGGTCGGACGACAAAGTTTACCGCTTGAGGAGAAGTATCATGGATGGGCTGTCGAACCCGTATGAGGTTGAGTCATGGTGAGGACTGTCCTTCGGGCGACGCACGTCGCCGTCGTACTGATGCTGCTTGGTGGGAACGCGGCCGCGCGGGTGCTCCCGAATCCGTATCGCCAGGTAGAGAGCTGGGCTACGCTGCCGGGCGGCCGGACGATGGGCGCGGTGGGGGGCGTGACGATGGATCCGGACGGGGAGCATCTATGGGCCGTCATTCGTTGTGACGCCACCGCCCCGGATCGATTCGGGAACGAGTGCCTCGATTCGGATCTCGACCCGGTCATCAAGTTCAATCAGGACGGCGAGGTGGTCGAAAGCTTCGGTGGCGGCTTGTTCATCTGGCCACACGGTATCGATGTCGACTCCCAGGGCAACGTGTGGGTCACCGACGCGGTGGCGGAAGCGCGGACCCCGCCAGGGACACGTGGCCATCAGGTCATCAAGTTCAGTCCCACCGGTGAGGTGCTGATGACCCTGGGGACCCCTGGGAAGCCGGGGCTCGGGAACAACAGCTTCAACGCGCCCGCTGGTGTGGTGGTGGCCGACGATGGCACCATCTTCATCGCCGACGGCCACGGCGATACGACCAACAATCGGGTCGTGAAGTTCGCCCCTGATGGCACGTTCATCAAGGCGTGGGGCAAGACCGGCTACGGGCCGGGCGAGTTCCGGTTGCTGCACGCAATTGCGATGGACAACGACGGCCGAATCTTCGTGGGGGACCGGTCGAACAACCGCGTGCAGATCTTCGATCGGGAGGGGGAGTTCCTGGCGCAGTGGACCCAGTTCGGCCGACCGAGCGGCATCTACTTCGACGACAACGGCCGGATCTTCGTGGCCGACTCCGAATCGGATGACGTCCAGAATCCTGGGTGGGAGATGGGGATTCGAATCGGCGAGGTGGCCACTGGATGGGTGACGGAGTTCATTCTCTACCCGTGGGGTGACCCGCGCAGTACCGTTGGCAACGGGGCCGAATTCGTGGCCGTCGACCGTCACGGCAATATCTATGGCGGAGAGCCGGCGCCACGACGCTTGCAGAAGTACATTCGCGTTCGCCCGTAGGCGGGACCCGGGAACACATCCGCACCTGGCATGGGGAGGACGACGTGATGAGTGCCGATAGCGATCGGATCGACACGCTGGAGGCGCACCTGGCGTTCCAGGGAGACACTATTCGGCAGCTGAACGAGGCCCTGGTGGCGCAGCAGAAGCGCATCGACCGGCTTCAAACCGAATTCGAACGATTCGTCGCCCTGCAGGACGAGGCAGGCGACGGCCAGGGCCTGCCACCGGACGAGCGGCCTCCACATTACTAAGGAATTTATGAAACGACTGTCTGTGCTGGCGCTGGGAATTGGTGTGGTGGCTATGGGGTGTGTCGAGGCCCAAGCCCCTGTCGAGGAGCCGGGCGGTATCGCGCTCGTCGGGGGACAGTTGATCGACGGGACCGGCTCGGACCCAGTGGCCGATTCGGTGGTGGTGATTCGCGACGGACGGATCGTCAGTGCCGGGACGCGCGAGGCCACTCCCGTGCCCACGGGTGCGGAGGTCATTGACGCGACCGGCAAGACCATCATCCCTGGCCTCGTCAATCTGCACGTGCACTATCGCGGTGGACCCGAGGCTATCGAGCAGCAGTTTCGGAGCCAACTGTATTACGGCGTGACCACGGCCCGCAGTATCGGCAGCGATTCACCCGAGGCCGTCGCCTACCTGCTCGAGGCCAATGCCGGTCGGCCGGGGGCTCCTCGCCCGTACACGGCTGGCATCGGGTTTTCTCATCCGAACGGTTTCAATGCCGCCGGCAGAAATGCGCCCACCACCGAAGAAGAGGCACGGGCGCTGGTACGGGCGCAGACCGATCTGGGCGTGCATTTCATCAAGATGTGGGTCACCGAGATGCCCGAGCCCGGCTTGCAGATCACGCCTGAGATGCGGACCGTGATTGTCGACGAGGCGATCAAGAACGGCGCGATTCCGGTCGCCCACATCGATGGGGAGGAGGAAGGCCTGCAGTTGATGGAGGCCGGTGGCCGGGACTTTCTCCATACCACGGTCCGAACCTTCGGCCCGGGCGGCGGCACCCCGGTCGACGACCCAGAACCTTCAGCGGCGTTCCTGCAGATGGCGCGCGACAACGGCGTGGGTTTCACCCCGACACTCTCGATCATCCAGAACGGCTGGCATTTTGCCGAGCGCCCGGAACTGTTGAATGACCCCGCGCTACGGGCCGTGTTCAATCCGGACGCGTTGGCGCGATGGGACGATCCGGAGACCAGGGCCGCCGTCGTCGAGGATCCGGCGTTCGCGGATCGCAAGGCCGCCTTTCGACAGCTCCAGGACTTCGTCAAGACGATCCACGACGCGGGGATCAAGGTGGCGCTTGGGAACGATGCCGGCACCCCGAACGTACCGTTCGGGTGGGGCATGCATCACGAGATGGAGTTGTATGTCGAGGCGGGTTTGACCCCGATGCAGACCATCGTCGCCGCCACAGCCACCGGCGCGGGGATGTTGCCACCCGTGGGCCAGGCCGACTTCGGCACACTCGAGGCTGGCAAGGTAGCCGACCTGATCGTGCTCAACGCGGACCCGCTGGCTGACATTCGGAACACGCTGGAGATTGACCGCGTGATGCGCCTGGGTGAGTGGGTCGACCGCGAGGAATTGCTGCCGACGCCGTAGCGGGCGTCGAGAGGCGGCATGATGTCGCGACGCGACGACTCGCTCGACCGCATGCTGTTGACATACATAGAACTGCAATGTATAAGAGTTCTACGTATGGATATGAGCAAAGACCTCGTCGCGGCTTCCGCCACACCGCTCGTCCTCGCGATCCTCGCCGAAGGTGACAGTTACGGCTACGCCATCATCAAACGGGTGGCGGAATTGTCCGGCGGGCATCTCCAGTGGACCGACGGCATGCTCTATCCCGTGCTGCACCGGCTCGAGCGCCACGGCTACGTGTCGGCGACGTGGTCGGCGGCCGAGAACGGTCGCAGGCGGAAGTACTACCGGATCACGGAAGACGGCCGGGCTCATCTGGCATCCCAGCGCCAACAGTGGAAGACCGCGGACGATACGTTGCGGGGAGTCTGGATGCAGGCATGCCCAGCATGACGATGGTGTCCGACCAGCCCCTCGAAGACCAAATCGCGCAGTGGCGCACGTACCTGCGACGCCGCCAGGCCGTGACAGGTCCGGATGTCGAGGAGCTCGAGGGGCATCTGCGTGATCAGCTGGCGGCGCTCGCCGATGCCGGCCTGTCAGCCGACGAGGCGTTCCTGGTCGCGGTCAAACGCATGGGCAGCCTCGATGCGCTGTCACGAGAGTTTGCACACGCCCATTCAGAGCGACTGTGGAAGCAACTGGTCACAGCCCCGGACGTGGATCCGTCGGCGCGCACCGCGAACCGCGAGATGCTCGTCGTCCTGGCGCTGACACTCGCCGCGGCCCTGGCGATCAAGGTGCCGACGTGGTTTGGTCTTCCACTGCACCCCGATGTCGAAATGCCGCTGTTCTACTGGCGGAACGTCAGCCTGTTCGTGTTCCCCCTACTCGCGATCTACTTCGTGTGGAAGCGGCGGTCGAGCAGGGTCAAGGCCGCGTGGCTGGCGCTGCCTTTCGCGGCAGGGGCCGTGTTCGCCAATGTCTTTCCGTTCCCCGCCGGCAGCGACACCGAGGGATTGACCGTGCTGCACCTGCCGATCGCGCTGTGGCTGGCGGTTGGCGTCGCGCACGTCCAGCACCGCTGGTTCGGCGGCGATGCACGGATGCACTTCGTCCGGTTCTCGGGCGAGTTCGCGATCTACTACGCGCTCATCGCGCTCGGGGGAGGCGTCCTCGTCGGCTTTACCTCGATGATGTTCGCAGCCATCGAGATGAACGCCGCGTGGTTCGCCTTCGGCTGGCCGCGGCCAGGCGGGGGGGTGGGGGCCGTCATCATTGCATCGTGGCTGGTCGAGGCCAAGCAAAGCGTCATCGAAAATATGGCGCCGGTGCTCACGAGGCTGTTCACGCCCCTGTTCACGCTGCTGCTCTTGGCGTTCCTGGCCACGATGGCGTGGACCGGGAACCCCATCAACGTGGAGCGCGAGGTACTGATTGCCTTCGACCTGCTG